>JAPOOY010000226.1 GCA_026713205.1 Bdellovibrionales bacterium | reverse complement strand
TTCGGCTTTGACACAGTAGCGACCGAAGGTTGCTCTGTGGCAAAACGCATGTCTGAACTTTTAACCTCCCTTTGGCCTTGAAAGTCATCTCTAAAGCTGAGATAAGAAAACGGAAAACTAAAACCCGATCGGTATAGGTTTGTTACAAAGTCTGCGCGCCATAAATACGGATTTAGATGTTTATGGGACAACTTTTAGCGCTTTTACGACAGCAACCCCTCTTGACTCTATTCAGAAAATCGCGTTAAAATTCTGAATATGATTCAGAGATCTAGCCAATTCTCCAAAACAAACAGTTTCTTTTTGTTTGGAGCCAGAGGCACAGGAAAAACAACTTTACTGCACAGTCTTTATTCTAAAAAAGACACTCTTTTCATTGATCTTTTAAATGTGAGTCTGTTTGAAGAGTTCTTATTTGATCTCAGCCGGTTTAAGGCCCTCATCAATACAAAGCAAAATAAAAGTAAAAGAGTTGTTGTGGATGAAGTGCAAAAGCTTCCGCGCTTACTGGATATTATTCATGGGGAAATTCAAAAAACAAAAAGACAGTTTATTTTGACCGGTTCCAGCAGTCGCAGATTAAAGCAAAAGGGAACGAATTTACTGGCTGGAAGGGCTTGGGTTTATCACTTGTATCCCTTTTCCGGTTTTGAAATGGGGAAGCGTTTTAATTTGAAATCCGCTTTGGAATGGGGAGCCTTGCCTGAAGCCGCTTTGGCCAGGAATAAGGAGAGCGCCAGGGAATATTTAAACGCTTATGTTGGAACTTATTTGGAGAAAGAAATCCAGCAGGAACAATGGGTTAGAAAGCTCCAGCCCTTTAGGAAGTTTCTATCCATAGCGGCTCAAATGAATGGAAAGATAATCAATAAATCCAAAATAGCCAGAGACACGGGTGTTGATGATGTAACTATTGCCAACTATTTTGAAATACTGGAAGATACTTTACTGGGTTTCACACTTCCCGCTTTTCATTTTTCTGTTAGAAAAGCTCAAAAACAGGCTCCTAAATTTTATTTCATTGATCCGGGGATAAAAAGAGCTTTATCAAAAACCTTAACGGTGGAACTGCTCCCTCAAACTTCCGCTTTCGGGGAGGCTTTTGAACATTGGTTTTTATTGGAGATTATAAAAAATGCCTCTTATAGAAGAAAGGATTGGGAGTATTCTTACTTACAAACAAAAGACGGAGCGGAAATTGATTTGATCGTTCAACGACCAAAGGATCTTATATTGATAAAGATTAAGTCTAAAGACAGAGTGAGTAAGGAGGATGTAAAAATACTGGAAACTTTGTCTAAAGATATTGATCCCAAGGCAAAGAAATGGCTTGTTTCCAGGGATCCTTTGGAAAGACGCTTTGGAACCAGCCACGCTCTCCCTTGGCAAACAGCTTTAAAGAAACTTTTTTAAGAGAATAAACTTTATAAAAAAGGGGTTTTTAGCGGTTTTTTGTCGCAGAAAAGGTATTTTTTTCCTGGAATCGGTAAAAATTTCCTGTTTTTTAAAAAATTTTAAATTAACTGTTGATTTTTTTAGAGCAATTTTTTATAAAGGGTGCAAATTATAGGAGGTTCAAATGAAGACGATATTAATATTAACCCTGCTTTTTCCAGCATTAGTTTATGGGAAATATAGACCGACAGTTCAGATTGGTCCGCAGAAAAGAACCATTGTTGTACAGTCAAAGGATGGGAAAACAACAAAGGTCTTTCCGATTAGCGAATATATGAACGGAGAGTACAATAAAGAGACAGAAAAATTATTGTTAAATGCAGGAGAGGTAGCCAGTAGCGTAGAGAGCTGTGAAGTGGTTTGTTTTTCCAAGGCTATTGTTCTGGAACAACAAGCTAAACAGGAACAGGAAACGAGTCGTGAACAGCCCTTAACGGATTCCTTGGAAGTTTTGAAGCATTCTTATTTTACAGGAGAACATGGGGATATAGTTCAGGAAGTTATACATCATTCAGCTTCTATCAAAGGCCCTAATGCTAATAAAAAGCAAGGCGCTCTTATATATGCCGGAGTTGTTAGCTCTGAATGGAATGATTCTGTGGCTCAGAATAAAATTCCTGAAGTGGCTGAAGCTTGGTCCGAAGAGTCACAAATCAATACAGATGGCAGTACGGTATATGCTACAATGGGAGTATTTGGAGACAGTATTGAGAAAGCGGAACAGAGGGAAGATGATATTAAAAATTCCTGCAAGGCGCCAGCATCGGCTTAAGTAGTTGTCACTTTTAAGCTTATTGAGGAAGCGGGCTTTGAAAAAAGCCCGTTTTTTTTTATTGTTCTCATTAAAGTCTCTTATATTCATAGAGGGTGATCTTTCCTTGCCGGAACATCTGAAAAATTAATTCCGATCGGCAGATAAGGTGAAGTCAACTCTATAGGCTGAAAATAGAGAAAAGTCAGGGTTATGTTAAGACTGGAATCTTTGTTCAGACTCTATACATCAAAATAGAAAGTTTTACATTTTTTCAGAATAGAAAACCCTGTTTTTTGAAAAGAAAGAGGCCCTGTGCTATTTTATTTTTCCCTGAGTCTGCGTTGTGTGTAAAACGGGGACTGAAAGGAAGGAGATTTTACTTTGATTCAAGAATTTTTATTTTTAAAGAAAAACCTTCGTAAAATCGGCATCCTTTTCCTATGTCTTGTTTTTTCCGGAGAGGTATTGGCTCAAACTGCGCCTCCCCCTTCTGCGGCCGCGGCCGCTTCCGGGGCATCCGGCCCTCCTCCTTCCGGACCGAGACCCCCCAATAGGTGGAAAACTGCCGGAAAACAAGGGGGAGCGATTCTTTTTGAAGTTCTCGCTCAGTGGGGCATGTTTCAGACCGCCATAGTGGGACACATTTACAGGGAATATGGCACAGACTGGATGTTTTACCATGCTCCTAAAAATCCTGATCCCGAAGAGGAGGCCCTCAAGCAATATGGATGGAACGCTTTGAAGCAATTTGGAGTCTTTTATATGGCTTCTGATCTTGCAACCAGAGGGGTTCATGCGTTGGCAGACAAAACAAAAATCCCTCGTTTAAAGGGATTGGCCGGGGCTTCGGGAATGGCTGTGGGATATTTTATCTCTCAGCTTTATACGGATGCGGCTACAGACCAACAACTTTTAGATAAATGCACTCAGGACATTATGAGTGGTCGGGTGAAATTGGATGTTTCTGAAAAGGAGTTTGATTTTCTGGGAGTTCGTCATATCCCGTCTTGTCAAGAGGCCTATTTGGAATGGGCCAGATCCGGAAGATGGCAAGAGTATGGAGTGGATTTAGTGACCATGTTTATGGCCAGTGGTTTATCCCATGGATTGATGACGGTAGTTCAGGGAGGAGTCAACCGTCTCCGTTATGCCAGGACGGGAACAGCCTCTATTCCCACCGGACCGGCCGCCAGTCAGGTTTCATTGGCTCGCTTTGCAATGCGTTTTGTTAATCCTGTTATAGCTTTTGCCGCCTCGTTTTTAGCTTTTATAGAAATCAATGATGTGCTGGATAGAACTTTAGGAAATTATATAAAGAAAAATTGGATCATGATGCCGGATATAAGTTCCGATCTTAACAACCTTTTTGAGAGATTTTCCCAACTGACCCCTCAACAGTTGAGTTTTTTAACAGGGCAAGTTTTTGATACTGTCTTAAATACTGTTAATTTTATTCACCAAAGAAAGGCGGAAGAGGAAGACTATGACAAGCGTTCCCTCTTTTTGAGGTATTTAGCCAAGGATCCTGAAGGACAGAAGTTGTTCTCTTCAGTTCTTTATGGGTTGGAGAAGAAAGGGT
>JAPOOY010000223.1 GCA_026713205.1 Bdellovibrionales bacterium | reverse complement strand
TGTTTTTTTGAAAAAATCATTTTTCTCCGGATTCTGGTATTTAACCTTTGACAAGGGGGGATTTCCTGAGCATAATCTCAAACTCTTTGAGTAGGAGGCTTTACGGATTGTACGGAATTTTCCGGGAATTTGCAGGTAAAATATGGGCATGGAAAACCAGAGAATACGGATTCGTCTTACGGGTTTTGATCATAAGCTATTGGATCAATCCGCTCGTGGCATCGTGGATACAGCCCGCCGAACAGGGGCCAATGTGGCTGGACCGATACCCTTGCCCGTTCGTATAAATCGCTATACGGTTCTTCGTTCCCCCCATGTTAATAAAAAATCCCGTGAACAGTTTGAGATTCGCAGTTTTAAACGGTTATTGGAAATCTCTGAACCCACCACTCAAACCATTACTCAACTGATGAAGCTGGATTTGCCGGCAGGGGTGGATGTGGCTATCTTCACCAAAGAGGCTGAAGAGGAAGCAGCTACGAAATCATAAGAAAATCAAGTTATGTTTAAAAAAGTAAAAGACATTCTTAAGAAAAAGAATCCTCAGTCGGTTGAAGAAAAACCTAAAGGGAAAAAACCGACTTCAAAGACTGAGGAAGTGAGCGCTTCTCCGAAAGAGAAAACCCCCATGAAAAAGGCTGTGTCCTCTGCTCCTTCAAAAAGTGATTTGGTTCAGGAGAAAGCCGAAACAAAACGCTCTGCGTCAGATGCTTCTGAAAAAAAACCAGCTGTAAAACCGGAAAAACAACCCACTTCAACCTTAAAAGCTGAAGAATCAAAGGAACAAAAAGCAGAAGCCGCTCCCGCTCCATCTTCGGAGGTGAAAACACCGGAAAAGCGGGAATCCGCAAAACCGGAAAAACAAACCACTTCAACCTTAAAAGCTGAAGAATCAAAGGAACAAAAAACAAAAGCCGCTCCCGCCCCATCTTCGGAGATGAAAACACCGGAAAAGCGGGAATCAGTATCCGGTAAAGCGGAAGAGGCAGAGCCTCAGACAGACTCAACATCTGAAAAGAAAATCGCTCTTCAAAAGGATCAAAAATCTGAGGCGGCTTCCGATTCCGCCCCTTCTCAGAAAATTCCCGAAGAAACATCCACAACTGACTCACATCCGGCAGACACTCAAGTGTCAAAAACAGCTTCAAAACCGGCGGAGCCGAAACGGGAATCCATTACATTACAGGGGCTGTTTGCCTTCAAATTGTCCATGACCTCTCTATATGATGAGCAGGGTCGGAGAGTTCCTGTAACAGCTCTTAAATATAAACCGTGGGTTGTCTCTCAAATAAAAACAAAGGAAAAAGAGGGATACTCCGCCGCTCAGGTGGCTTGCTGGCCTCAAAAAAATAATCGTTCCCCACGGGCTCAAATAAAACATTTAACTCCAGCGGGTTTTAAAGAAGGGGCTCGTTATATCCGTGAGATACGCCAGGAACTTCCTGAAAATATTAAAGTGGGTCAGGAACTTTCCATTGAAAGCTTGAAGAAAGGGGATCGGGTTCAAGTCTCCAGCCGCTCCAAGGGACGAGGATATGCCGGTGTGGTTAAACGCTGGGGATTTCGGGGTGGTCCGGCCAGCCACGGATCAAAAATTCACAGAAAAACCGGTTCCATCGGGCAATGTACCGAGCCTTCCCGTGTGGTGCCAGGGCGAAAGATGCCAGGGCAATATGGGTTTGAAACAATCACTTTAAATTCTGTTCCGGTTGTGGATGTTCTTCCCCAAGAGGGTGTGATTTTTGTGAAAGGCCCTGTAAGCGGCGCGCGAAATACTTTGGTGTCTCTTAAAAAAGTGAGGGAGGCTCATGCTTAAAGTGGATGTGATGAATTGGGAAGGAAAGGTGGAGTCCCAAGTGGATCTAAATAAGGAGATTTTTTCCATTAAACTGGATAAACCTCTTTTACATACTGTGGTGACCTGGCAGTTGGCGAAAAAACGAAGAGGAACACATTCTGTGAAGACACGAAGTGAAGTGAGCGGCGGAGGGAAAAAGCCTTTTCGCCAAAAAGGAACAGGGAATGCCCGTCAGGGATCCATTCGTTCTCCTCTCTTGGAAGGGGGAGCGGTTGTTCATGGGCCAGAGCCTCGTTCTTATGAATGGTCTCTTCCGAAAAAAATGCGGAAAAAGGCTTTAGGAATGACACTGTCCTGGCTTTATCAGGAAAAGCGATTTGTTGTTGTGAAAAACATGACTTCTTCTGACGGAAAAACAAAAGCTCTTTTCAATCAATTTAAAAAAATGGGATGGGAAGAAGCTCTTCTTATAGATGAAAAAAAGGATCTTTCTTTTCAAAGAGCCTGTCAAAATCTTCCTCAATTTAAGTTTATTTCCGCTGAAGGATTAAATGTTTATGATCTTTTGAAATTTAAACAGGTGGTTATCACTCCGGAAAGTTTAAAAACCATTTATAGGAAATGTGGATATGTCTCAGATCATTAAAAGACCTTTAGTGACGGAAAAAACAAATCTCCTGTCGGAAAGGGGGATTTATGTTTTTCAGGTCAACCGTTCGGCAAGCAAAACCCTTATTAAGGATCAGGTGGAAAAGCATTTCCAGGTAAAAGTGGAAAGCATTAAAACCTCTATTGCCCGAAAGAAGGGAAAAAGAACCCGTATGGGTGTGGGACGGGTTAAATATTGGAAAAAAGCTTTTATTCGTTTAAAAGCGGGTGAAAAGATATCTGTTTTTGAGGGAAATTAATATGATAAGAGTTTTAAGACCTAGAAATTCCTCCACCAGAAACCGTTCTGTTTCCGGATTCCGTTCTGTGACGAAAGCCCATCCGGAAAAGAGTCTGGTGAGGGGATTGAACAAAAAATCCGGTAGAAATAATTTTGGCCGAATCACTGTTCGTCATCATGGAGGAGGGCATAAAAGGCGCTATCGTCTATTGGATTTTCGGCGGGATAAAAAAGATATTCCGGCACGGGTTTATGCCATTGAATATGATCCTAACCGAACAGCCCGCATCGCTTTGCTTTATTATAAGGATGGATCCAAATCTTATATTTTGGCGCCGGAAGGTTTAAAACCGGAGGATCAGGTGATCTCCAGTGACAAGGGAGCGGATATAAAGCCGGGCAATGCATTACCTTTATCTCTTATTCCTGAAGGAACAGCCATTCACAATATTGAGTTAAAACCGGGACGGGGGGGAAAGCTTGTGCGAAGCGCGGGAGTTCAGGCGGTTGTGGCCTCCCATCTTAAACGAAATAATGTACGCTACAGTCAAATCAAAATGCCTTCCGGTGAGATCAGACAGATTTTGTCCCAGTGCCGGGCTTCCATTGGGGTTCTTGGAAATGCGGAACAGGAAAATATAAAATGGGGGAAAGCCGGACGATCCCGTTGGCGTGGCCGTCGGCCCGGTGTCAGGGGGATGGCTATGAATCCGGTGGATCATCCTCTCGGAGGAGGAGAAGGGGTCAGCAAGGGAAATCACCCCATGACTCCCTGGGGAAAATCCTGTAAAGGTTTAAAAACAAGAAACAATCGTTGGACAGATAAAATGATTGTTCACCGTAGAAAAAGAAAAAGAAAAGGAGGCCGCTAAATGCCACGGTCTGTGAAAAAGGGTCCTTTTATTGACTATCATTTAATGGAGAAAATTGAACGGGCTAAAAAATCCGGTGATAAAAAGGTGATTAAGACCTGGTCCAGAAGATCCACCGTTACTCCGGATGCTGTGGGATTGACTTTTGCCGTTCATAATGGAAAAAAGTTTATTCCTGTTTTTGTGTCAGAGAATATGATAGGGCAGAAGTTTGGTGAGTTTGCGTTAACCCGAACTTTCCATTCCCATTCCGGGGACAAAAAAACGCAGGTTAAAAAATAAGGATCAATTATGGAAATTAAGGCCAGCGCAAAATATATTCGTATTGGAACACAAAAAGCCCGTCTTGTGGCTGATTTGATTCGCGGTTGTGATGTGAATGAGGCTCTTAACCGATTGGCTTACACTCCAAAAAAAGCTGCGGTTTTGATAACAAAACTTTTAAAATCCGCTGTGGCTAATGCGGAACAAAAAAAGGTGATAGATGTGGATAATCTTTATGTAAAAAAAATTGTTGTGGGTCAGGGACCTCATTTAAAAAGGTTTCGTCCCGCAGCCAGGGGGAGCGCGGCTCCTCGGAAGAAAAAACAGAGCCATATAGATTTGGTTTTGGATGAGAGGTAATTATGGGTCAGAAAATCAACCCTTTTGGGTTAAGAGTTGGAATTATATTTAACTGGCGATCTCGTTGGTATGTACGGGGAGGCCATGTTGCGGATAATATTCATGAAGACTACAAGTTACGAGAATATATTAAGAAACGACTTAAGGGAGGAGGTCTATCCAAAGTGGAGATTGAGCGCACCTCAAATGATTTGAAAATGATTATTTTCACTTCACGACCTGGAGTTGTCATTGGAAAAAAAGGTGTGGGTATTGATGCTCTGACAGCGGATATTCAAAAGCAAACGAAGAGCAAGGTGAGTGTGAGTATTCAGGAAGTCCGAAAACCGGATGCGGACGCTCAACTCGTGGCGGAAAATATTGCCCTTCAATTGGAGAAAAGAGTGTCCTGGCGGAGAGCTTTAAAAAAAGCCATTGCCGCTGCCGTTCGCCGGGGAGTTCGGGGAATTAAGGTTCGTGTGGCAGGGAGATTGGATGGAGCGGAAATTGCCCGCGCAGAGGGATACAGCGAGAAAAGAATTCCTCTCCATACTTTGAGAGCCAATATAGATTACGGAACAGCCACAGCCTTTACCACTTATGGAACAACAGGGGTGAAGGTTTGGATTTACCACGGGGATGTTTATAAAATAAAAGAAGCGAAGGAGGCCGGTCTTGTTAAGCCCCAAACGAGTTAAATGGCGGCGCCAGCATCGTCCAAAGTTTAAGGGAATGGCCAAGAGGGGTTCCCATTGTTCCTTTGGAGATTATGGCTTAATGAGTCTGAGTGGAGGCCGCATGACGGATCGTCAAATTGAGTCCAGCCGAATTGCCATTTCCCGTTCCGTTAAACGGGGGGGGAAAATTTGGATTCGGGTGTTTCCCGATCGTCCCATTACAAAAAAACCGGTGGAAACCAGAATGGGTTCCGGAAAAGGGGAAATTGAATTTTGGGCGGCGGCTATTAAACCAGGCCGTATTTTGTTTGAAATCAGCGGTGTTACGGAAGAACAGGCGCGCGAGGCTTTTCGCCTGGCATCCCATAAGCTTCCTTTTAAAAGTAAATTTGTAAAAAGGATTTAAAATGAAATTTTCAGAAATTGCTAATTTAGAGGAAATGGAATTAAGAAAGAAGAAAATAATTCTTCGCGCGGAGCTTTTTCAGTCACGGATGAAACTTAAAATGCAGAGGCTGTCAAACCCTTTACATTTGCGTTTTTTAAAACGGGATATTGCCCGTATAGAGACCGCTCTTTCCAGTAAAAGAAAAGGGGGTCAGGTAAAATGACAAAAAAGAATTTTATTACAGGACAAGTCATGTCCCATAAGTCGGATAAAACCATTTCTGTCATGTCTTATTCTTTTGTGAAACATTCCAGATATGGAAAATACATAAAACGACAGTCTTTTTTTAAAGTGCATGATGAGAAAAACCAGGCCAAAACAGGGGATAAGGTGAAAATTTTTTCAGTTCGTCCTTACAGCAAAACAAAAAGATGGCAGTTAAAGGAGATCATTGAAGATCCTTCTGTGAGGGAAAAAAAGTGATTCAAATGCAATCCAGATTGAGAGTGGCGGATAACTCCGGCGCCAAAGTAGTGCAGTGTATTAAAGTGCTGGGAGGAACTCGTCGGCGCACGGCCTCTGTGGGAGATGTTATTTCTGTTTCTGTTAAGAGCGCTTTACCAGGCTCTAAGGTGAAGAAGGGAGAGATAGCTCGCGCTGTGATCGTTCGGACAGCTCATCAGATTCGTCGCCCTGATGGTACAGCTATTCGTTTTGATGAAAATTCAGCTGTATTGATCAATACCAATAAAGAACCTTTGGGAACACGGATTTTTGGTCCCGTGGCAAGGGAATTAAGAGCTAGGAGTTTTGTTAAAATTATTTCCATGGCTTCTGAGGTGCTGTGATGTCTGTTTTACAGGATTTATATCAAAAAAATGTTCGTTCCCAACTGCAAAAGGAACAGAGCTATAAAAATGTCATGGAAATTCCAAAGGTGGAAAAGGTGGTGCTGAGTATATGTGTCAGTCAGGCGGTTAAGGATCCTAAAATTTTAACTTCCGTTCAGGAGGATTTAAATTTAATTTCCGGGCAAAAATCTGTTATTACAAAAGCCAAAAAAGCCATAGCTAATTTTAAGTTGAGAGAGGGGATGTCTTTGGGTGCTGCAGTGACTTTAAGAAGGGAAAAGATGTGGTCTTTTTTGGATCGATTGGTGCATTTTGCTTTGCCTCAGGTGCGGGATTTTAAAGGTTTGTCTCCCCGATCTTTTGACGGGCGTGGAAATTACAATATGGGTTTAAAGGAACAAATTGTCTTTCCTGAAATTAATTACGATAAGGTGTCTGCTATTCGGGGGATGAATATTACCATTGTGACATCGGCCAAAACAGATGAAGAGGCACGGAATTTATTAAAGGGTTTAGGGTTCCCTTTTAGAAATTAACCTGGAGGAGTTATGGACACAGTTGGGGATTTTTGCACTTGTATCAGAAATGCGGTTCGGGCGGGAAAGGATAAGGTTGATGTTCCAAAATCCAAACTGCGGGAAAGTATTGCTGAAAAGTTAAAACAATATGGTTATATCAGGGGGTACCGAACGGCAGAGGATGGTCGTCAGGGTTTAATGCGGCTTTATTTAAAGTATGATCAGAAAAACTGTCCGAAGATTCAGGATATTCAAAGGGTGAGTAAACCCTCCCGTCGTTTTTATACAAAAGTGGATGATGTTCCTGAAATTCGTTCCGGTTATGGATTATCTATTTTAAGTACAAATCAGGGAATTTTGAGCCATATAGAAGCTAAAAAACAGAATGTGGGTGGAGAGATTTTGTGCCAGGTTTGGTGAGGTAAGGTTAAATGTCCAGAGTGGGAAAACAAGCTATTTTATTGGGAAAAGATGTAACTGTTCGTTTATCTGAAGCCCGTCAGGTTATTGTTCAGGGGAAGGGGAAAACAATGGAAGTTCCTTTTTATCCTGAGCTGGAATTAAAAACTGAAGGAGAACAACTTCTTATTACCCGTAAAAAAGATGATACCAAAACCCGATCACTTCATGGGTTGTCCCGCGCTCTCATCCAGAATGCTGTTAAGGGAGTGACCGAAGGTTGGAGCAAGGTTCTTCTTTTAAATGGAGTGGGTTATAAAGCGGCTGTGTCAGGCAGCACATTAAATTTGAATTTAGGATATTCTCATCCTATTCATTATGAGATTCCCAAAGGGATTGAGGTTAAAGTGGAGAAGAATACAAGAATTGTGATTAGCGGGATAAACCGGGAGCTTGTCGGTCAAACAGCGCAAAAGATCAGGAGCTTTCGTCCTCCGGAACCCTATTTGGGAAAAGGGGTGAAGTATGAAGAAGAGGTTATTCGTAAGAAGGCCGGGAAATCCGGTGGGGAGAAAAAATAGTGATACGAATTAAATTAAAAAAAAATCAGCCCTTAAGAATTCGTAAAAGGCTCAAAAATAAAGCCCGATTACGAAAAAAAATATCAGGGACGGTAGAGCGTCCCCGGCTCTCTGTTTTCCGCAGTCAGCATCATATTTATGCGCAGATTATTGATGATGAAAAGGGGGAAACTTTAGGAATGTGCTCCACTTTAAAGCTTGATAAGGGAGGCTCCTGTAAAGCCGCCCAAGAAGTGGGTAAAAGCATTGCAGCTCTTGCGAAAAAGCAGAAGATAGGTAAGGTGGTTTTTGATCGAGGTGGTTTTATTTATCACGGGCGTATTAAAGCCCTGGCGGAAGGCGCGCGGGAAGCGGGTTTAAAATTTTAAGGAGTTTAAATGGAAAAAGAATTGGAATTAAATGAACGGGTTGTGACCATCAATCGGGTCACAAAAGTGGTTAAGGGAGGCCGTCGCTTTTCTTTTTCCGCTTTAGTTGTGGCAGGAGATGAAAAAGGTCAGGTGGGAGTTGGAACGGGAAAGGCTAAAGAAGTGCCTGGTTCTATTAGCAAGGCTTCCCGTATTGCCAGGAAAACCCTTGAATTGATGAATTTACGGGAGGGGCGGACTATTCCCCATCAGGTCACAGGTGTTTTCGGAGCGGCTCGCGTGATTTTGAAACCTGCGGCGCCAGGTACAGGGGTGATTGCCGGTGGTCCGGTGAGAGCGGTTTTAGAATGTGTGGGAGTGAAGGATATCCTCACTAAAAGAGTGGGAAGCCGAAATCCTCACAATGTGGTAAAGGCCACTTTGGATGGTTTACGAAAATTAGCCTTTGTTCCGGAAGCGGAAAAGTCTGAAGAAGAATCTTCCAAAGAAGAATCTGTTAAAAAGAATAGTGTTAAAGAGAAGATGGAAGAATCCTCTGTCAATAGGAAAGCGCAGTCTGTTAAAACGGATAACTCTGCTGGAAAAAGCGCGTCCTCTGTTAAGAATAAGGAAAAAGGAAAGGCGGAATGACAGAAGTTAAGGTCACTTTAAAAAGAAGTCTTATTGGAATTCGTAAAAAGCAAAAAGAGGCTGTTCGCTGTTTGGGTTTAAGGAAAATAAACAAGTCTCGCACTTTTAAGGACACACCGGCCCTTCGCGGTCAGATCCAAGTGGTGAAGCATTTAATTTCTGTTGAAGAGATAGCTTCTAAAACCTCTAAAAAGGAGAAATAATTATGTCTTTGCTTTCAGAGTTGGCTCCGGTTCCGGGAAGTCGGAAAGTAAAAAAGCGTTTGGGTCGGGGAAAAGGTTCCGGTAAAGGAGGCACTTCCGGGAAAGGCCATAAGGGTCAAAAAGCCAGAAGTGGTGTTTCCATACCTATTGGATTTGAAGGGGGAACGATGCCCCTCAGCCGAAGGGTTCCAAAATTTGGTTTTACCTCCCATTCTCATAAATCGGATTATGAAGTGGTTAATCTTGTCCGTCTCAGTAAATGGAAGGGAGAGGTGACTCCGCAAACTTTAGCTGAAAAGGGAGTGGTGAGCGGAAGAAAAAAAATAAAAATTCTGGCCAAGGGAGAACTCAAGCAAGCTCTTAAAGTTAAAGCTCATTCCTTTAGTAAAAAAGCAAAAACTCTTATTGAAAAAGCCGGAGGACAGGCACAGACTCTGTAACGATTATGGATATTCCTTCCCGTTTTTCTATTCCAAAAGATTTAAGAAAGCGCATACTTTTTACCATTGGTGTTTTGGTGCTCTATCGTGTGGGAGTTCAAATCCCTGTTCCGGGAGTGGATCAGAATGCTGTGATTGAGGCTTTTTCTCAAAGGGGTGGGGGGATCTTTGGACTTCTCAATACCTTTACAGGCGGGGCTATGGAGCAATTCAGTATTCTGTCCCTTGGTATATTACCCTACATTACCGCATCCATTATTTTTCAACTTCTTCAAACAGGTGTTCCCTACCTGGAACAATTGAAAAAAGAAGGAGAATCCGGTCGCCGAAAGATCACACAATACACCCGGTATGCCACAGCCGGATTAGCGGTTTTTCAGGGTTACGGTTTGTCCCAGGGATTTTACGGTCAGGAAGGTATTATCGCTATGTCCTATTTTGGCTTTATCCCTTTTAAGGTTTTTGCCATCTTAACTTTAACAGCCGGCGCCTGTTTGCTGATGTGGCTGGGTGAGCAAATCAATGAAAAAGGTGTGGGGAATGGAGCCAGTCTTCTTATTTTTGCCGGTATTGCGGCCGCTATTCCCAGCGGCACGGTTAATCTTTTTCGCATGATTCAGGGTGGCGAATTAACAGGAGGAGTAGGTCTTGTCCTCGTTGGTTTTATGTTGCTCGTTGTGGGTGTGATTATTTTTCTGGAAACGGGGCAAAGACGGATTGTGGTTCAATACTCACAGAGGGCT
>JAPOOY010000146.1 GCA_026713205.1 Bdellovibrionales bacterium | reverse complement strand
AGCGACCTTTGGTCGCATCTGTGTCAAAGCCGAACTCACTTTTGATCCCTATATTCTCTTAATGGAGGGCAAATTTTATGTAAATGGAAAATCTCAAAATTCAAATCGGAATCGGTATGTTGATGCTTCATTGGAATTGTGAACTTTGAATTTTTTAAATTGGATATGAAAAAAGAAAATTCTTTACAAAAACCCCGTACCCGTCATTTGGATTCCAAAGGACAACCTTTATTTACAAACCCCTTATCTCTGGAAAAAAGCCCCTATCTTCTTCAGCATTCCCATAATCCCGTTCATTGGCATCCCTGGGGTGAGTCCGCTTTTGAAAAGGCCAAAAAGGAAAACCGCCCTATTTTATTGAGTATCGGATACTCCACCTGTCACTGGTGTCATGTGATGGAGGAGGAATCTTTTGAAGACCTGGAAATAGCTGAATATATCAATCAACATTATGTGGCTGTTAAGGTGGATAAGGAGGAAAGGCCGGATATTGATTCCATTTACATGCATTCCGTTCAAATGATGACCGGTCACGGAGGCTGGCCTCTGACATTATGGCTGACTCCTGACAAGACGCCTTTTTATGGCGGCACCTACTTTCCTCCGCACACGGGAAACCGAGGCGCTTCCATTGGTTTTTTATCTTTATTAAAAGAGTTGATTAAGGTTTTTAATGAAAAGCGGGAAGAGATTTCAAAAGAAAGAGTTCCTTTACAAGAGGCTATTCAAAAGGCGCTTTGTCCTGACTTGCCTTCCGATCAAATGGCCGGACCGGAGGTTTTTCAAACCGCTTGCCAGCAGATAAAGGAAAGATGGGATCTTTTTTATGGAGGGATTCGCGGCGCGCCGAAATTTCCTTCCTCTTTTCCTTTCCGGTTTCTTATTCGTTCCGGTATGAAAACAAAAGATAAGAGTGTCCTTCAGGCCGTTCGGATTTTTTTAACGGGGATGCAAAGAGGAGGATTGCAGGATCATGTGGGAGGAGGTTTTCATCGGTACTCAACGGATGAGAAATGGCTTGTCCCTCATTTTGAAAAAATGCTCTACGATCAGGCCCTGCTTTCTGTAGCCTATTTGGAAGCCTTCCAGTTTTTTAGTGAAAAAAGTTATGGCCGGACCGCTCAGGATATTTTGGATTATGTGATGCGGGATATGACTTCTCCGGGGGGAGGATTTTACTCCGCCACGGATGCGGACAGTCTTTCTCCCGAAGGAAAAATGGGGGAAGGTTATTATTTTACCTGGACTCCGGAGGAGGTGGATCAGGTTTTGGATGAAAAATCCTCAGCATTTATTAAAGAGTATTATGGAATGACAAAAGAGGGGAATTTTGAAGGACGAAACATTTTTTTTATTTCCGGGGAGTTGGAGACGGTAGCAAAAAAACTCTCTCTCTCTGTACCTGAAGCGGATCAGTTGCTTGAAACCTGTTGGAAAAAACTGTATCAGGCTCGTCAAAAAAGACCTTTGCCTCTCAGAGATGAAAAAGTTCTTTCCGGTTGGAATGGATTGATGATTTCCGCTTTTGTGTATGGCTTTGTTGTTTTAAATGAGAAGAAGTATTTGGAGCAGGGGGAGAAAACCGCTCAGTTTATTTTGGATCATATGTTTAAAAAAGGGAGACTTTGCCGTAGTTGGAAGGAAGGAACGGCCTATGGGTCGGCTTACCTGGATGATTATACATTTTTCATAGCTGCCTTGTTGGATTTATTTGAATGGACCGGAAATATAAAGTGGTTTAAGGAGGCTGTCCGTTTGGATCAGGTTTTGGAAACAGAATATGAGGATCAGGAAAAGGGTGGTTTTTTTATGACAGCTCATGACCATGAAAAACTTATAGCTCGTGAAAAACCTTTCTATGATGGAGCGGAGCCTTCGGGCAATTCCGTGATGGTGAGCAATCTGCTCCGTTTCAGTCAATTAACCGGAAAAAGCTCGTACAAACAAAGAGCGGAAAAAGTTTTAAAAGCTTTTTCTTCCCTTGTTAAAAACAGTCCTTTGTCTTTTTCAGAATTGCTTGTATCATTGGATCGTTACCATAGCCGAACCCCTGAAATTGTTTTAGCTCTTCCAAAAAATCAGGACCCTCATTCGGATCCTCTTTTTAAAGAATTAAAGAAAAGGTATTTGCCCCATAAAACTTTATTTTTGACTTTTGATTCTGAAGAGGAAGAAAAACAAAAACTCCTTCCGCCCCTTCAACAAAAAACCGCTCTTAAAGGAAAAACCACTGTTTATATTTGTGAAGAGGGAGCCTGCCATTTCCCCACCAGTGACTTAACGGAAATGAAAAAACAGTTAGAGGAGTTTTAAGTTTCTCCAGTTTGAATTTTGAGATTTTTAAACGAAGGAACATTACACCCTCTCTTCTCTTAATGGAGGGCTAATTTTATATTAGCGGAAAACCTCAAAATTTAAACTAGATCGTGTAAATTATTATATTTTCCGGTTTTTAGGGTTTCATGGTGTCATAAAGCTTGACAAAATAGAGTTAAAAATCCATAATTAAGTTGTTAAAAATAATGATAATCAACAACTATGTTGTGGATTTTTAAAAGAATAAAATTATGTTTTATGCAAGAAAAATTGATTTGAAGCAACTTATTAAAAAGAAATCTTTTTTTCTTTTCGGCCCCAGAGCGAGAGGAAAAACCACTTTAATTCTTACATTTTTTCTTTAAAACTAATTAAACAGACTGCTGACGGATTTTTTATCAAAGATGCGGCTTATGGCTTCTCCCATGAGAGGGGCAAGGGAAATGACTTTGATTTTCTTGCATTGAGCGGCTTTTTCCGAGAGGGGAATGGTGTCTGTTACATAGACTTCTTTTAAATGGCCTTCCTCAATTCGTTCCGCCGCTGTTGCGGATAAAACAGGATGTGAGGCTACGGCAAACACCTCTTTAGCTCCAAATTCCAGAAGTTTACCTGCGGCTTCGCATAGGGTTCCGGCGGTATCAATCATGTCATCCACCAGGACAGCGGTTTTTCCCTTAACATCCCCCACAAGATGAATGGCCTTGGCTTTGTTTTTTTCCGTTCGCCTTTTGTCAATCATGGCGATTGTGGAGTTTTTTACTCTTTTGGCAAAACTTCTCACCCTTTCCATCCCTCCCGCATCGGGGCTGACACAAACCACTTCCCTGTCAGGATAATTGCTCAGCCAGGCCTGGGCCAGAGTGGGACCGGCAAATAGATTGTCCACGGGAATATTAAAGAATCCCTGAATTTGAGGGGAATGAAGATCGGTTACAAGAAGACGATTCGCTCCCGCCGTGGAGCATAAATCCGCCATACATTTTGCGGAGATAGGCGCGCGGGGAGAGGATTTCCGATCCTGCCTTGCGTAGCCATAGTAAGGCATGACAAGGGTGATCTCGCCTGCCGAAGCTCGTTTAAGGGCATCCAGAATAATAAAAAGCTCCATATAGTTTTCATTGACCGGTTTGCAGGCGCTTTGTATCAGGAAGACATGAGCGCCCCTCACATTGTCTCTAATCTCCACCTGAACTTCCCCATCGGCAAAACGGGAGATATTCATCTGGCCAAGCTGTGTTTTTAAAAATGAGGCTGTGGATTCCGCAAAGGGGCGGTTGGAGTTTCCGGCAAAAAGTTTTATGGAAGACACGAATACATTATGTTCTTTTTTTCCTGATTAAAGTCAATAGTAAAAAATTAGCTTTTAGCAAACTTGATGAGTTCGGCAAAATCATTTTTATCTGCTTATTTTCATAGTGAGCTGTGCGATCTGTTTGTTCTGAAAGGTTTTTTAGAAGAAGCGTGTTGTTTTTTTGAAAAAAATTATTTATGGGGCATTGTAATACCTCATAAAAGAACTTTAGTCCGGTTTAATGGTTTTGTGGAAATATCAAAATAGTTGAAGAAACAGCAGGGAGACATTTGATCAGTCCGGCTATTTTCCTTCAACTTTCAGTGTATCCGCTAATTTTTTGAGGGCTTGGATACGGTGGGAGATGCTTTCTTTAAATTGGTGGGAGAGTTCTCCAAAGGTTTTTGTTTCTCCCTGAGGGATAAAGAGGGGGTCATAACCAAATCCATTAACCCCTTTTTCCTCAACGGTAATGGAACCGTGGCAGAATCCCTCAAATATAAATTCTTTTGTTTCAGAAGAAGATAATTCTTGAGAGTTCTCTGTAAGAGGTTGGCAGGAGAACACACAGACATAACGGGCGATTCGATCTGTTTTCCCTAAAAGATTTTTCAGAAGAAGCTGATTGTTTTTTTGATCCGTGGCTTGCGGGCCACTATATCGGGCGGAATAGATTCCCGGCTTCCCTTTTAAAACTTTAACTTCCAAACCGCTGTCCTCTCCCACAATCCAAAGGGGTTTTGGTAAAGAAAGGTTGGAATCTTTTAGAAATTTCAGCAATCCGGCGGATTTTATTCCCGCATTTTCCTTAAAAGTGCTTCCTGTTTCTTCCGGTGGGATGTAGTTTTTACAGTTTATGTCAGACAGATCCAAAAACCTCAAGGTGGGTGTGTTCTTAAAAAAGGATTTAATCTCCTTTGTTTTATGAGTGTTTGTTGTGGCCAGCCAGAGAGTCATTGTTCTTTTTTACCTTGTTTTTTTGTTTTTGAGAATTCCAAAATATACTATTATCGATCGTAGTTGAATTTTCGGGTTTTTTGTTAAGATAAAGTAAAGCTTCTACCAATGAGGTATTTATGAGACAGCTTCTAGTTTCTGATCTGAATTGAGACACTTCCAGAATAGGTTTTTATTTCATGTAACCTGTTGATTTTTAAGGAAATAGGCTCCAGTGTGGCCACATTTTTTCCCTGGAAATGCAACTTTTATATAAAATAAAATTGCACAAAAAGCCTGCGGTTTTCAGAATTTTTTAACTTTGTGGCTGGTTAGCTGGTTTCTTCGCAGGCTCCGGCTTTTCTAGCCACACTAAACCCACGGAAGGTGAAGGGGGATTAAGATGTCACCGGAAGACGAATTTAAGTCATTTTGTTCAGAGAGTCCGGAAAATAAGAGAAAAGTAGAAGATTTTTTTAAAGAGAAAGCCGCGGCATGGGAAAAGCTTTTAGGAAAAGCCTGCTTTTTAGAATTTAGAATGAAGTGTATTTTAGAGAAACACGAGTCTTCTCTGCAGGGTTTTAAAAATGAAACTTTAAGAGCTATTGCTATAAGCAATATAA
Source organism: Bdellovibrionales bacterium (assembly GCA_026713205.1). Classification (GTDB taxonomy): domain Bacteria; phylum Bdellovibrionota; class Bdellovibrionia; order Bdellovibrionales; family UBA1609; genus JACOND01. The sequence goes on along the minus strand of JAPOOY010000146.1, from coordinate 3,684 downwards.
ATTTATGAGAGGGTTTATTTTAATGAGATTTTTAATGTTAAGCATGATGATAGTTTGCTTCTCAAGTTGTCAGACTGTGACTATATCGGACAAATATAAAGTTGGCTCTCGTCCTACATTTGAAGAAACACAGTGGTTTTTTCTATGGGGCCTAGTTCCTGATCAAACAGAAGTAGAAGTCATAAAAATTTGTGGAAGCAGGAGTGTTAGACAAATGCAAACATTAGATACTTTTGGAGATCAAATTATCAGATTTTTCACATTAGGGTTGATATATCCAAGAACAGCAAAAGTATGGTGTAAGAAATGAAATTTACGATATTATTAGCTCAATGTTTATTGTTCTGCTCTTGTGCAACCATTCGTTTTGTAAATCAAGATAGAAATTTATTTAGTGAGGAGAAAGATTTTATAATTGTTGACAGGATTCATCATATTGGACTTTTCGGTTTATATGAATATAGTAAACCTGTCTCCACAAAAAAGATATGTGAAAATAAAAATTTTCTATATGTGGAAACAGAACATAGTCTTGTGACATGGGCTATTAGTGTAATTTTACCTTGGATCCCATTTTTAGGACAAGTTGCAAAAATGGTTTATTCTCCTGTATCTGTTACAGTGGCTTGCCCTGATATTTCAGAATCAGAATATATTTCTCAAAAAACAATAAAGAAAAATACCGTACAGTAGCAAGTGAGAATGAATCCAGATTCCTTTTTTCTGTGATAAAAGTAAAAAAATCAAAGGCGATTATTAAATTTCTTGATGAAACACCTCTTGAAGATTCCTTTAGACTGCCTCATAACAATAAAGAAATAACTATTTTAAAAAGAGGAGAAAATAATAAGGTTTTGATTCAATCTGGTGACTTACTTGATTTGAAAATTAGTGAAGAATACGAAGCAATCGCATTTTAAACATGAGATAATCTGTAGTGTTTTTTATATGGCCTTTAACTCTTTTCTCGGCAATACACTCTGTATCGCCTCTGCAGATTCTTGGCAAATCTGAGGAATACTGCAATCCATAAGCATAGGGGCCTGGCAATCTTTACATTTTACAGTTCATATATATTTACAGGTTGATCCTGCCAGAGCCTGAGTGAATGGCAACATTCCTATAACTGAAACCAAACACAATATTTTTACTGTCTTTTGTTCATTTAGAAATGAACCGTAAATGTCAAGATATTTTCATGAAAGGGCAAAAATTCCCATTTTCTTGGGTTTTTGTTAATTTACTATAAATCATATGTTAGTTTAATTCGGTTTTTTAAATTACCGGATACCTTGTTTAATCCGGGAGTTTTAAAGAGTGCAATCAAAGGAAAGAGATGTCTTTTTTTAAAATGTTTTATTCCTTTTTTGTAGTATTTTTTCTGATAGCCGGTTTTTAAACCTTTTCCTTAGAAGAATGTCAGCCCAGTTTTTTTCAGACTCCATTGGAAGAGCTGGAATTTCCTTCTGAAACTGTAACCAATCTTCAAAATAAAGGAGTTAAGACTTTATCAGATCTACTGACAGAAGAGGAAAAAGGATTAACGGAGCGTGAACAGCTAAGTTCTCTGTTAAACAGAGTGGAAGAAACCTTGTCTCTATGGTTATTTCCCCCTATTAATATTCCGGAGATTCAGAATATTTTTTCCATTAAGGAAAACTACGCCAGATATAAGGGACAAGAAGGTTATCTTCTCTTTGTGGAAAGATCGCCCAATATCAATTTTATGGAACATGTCTTTAGGTTGGTTTCCAGAGCTTTAGGAGAGGATTTCAAACAACTTGGTTGGCAAGTTTATCGGGGTTCTCCAAAGGATTTTGTTGAAGAGCGCGGTCAGGTATTAGATTCTAAAGGGAGATTGAAGAAGAAGTATAGAGGGATGTCCGGTTACGCCAGGTACGCCAAGGAGTATCATGATGGAGCTATGGAAAAGGCTTTTAAAAAAGTGTCATCTGTTCTCGGAGGATATCAGAGCATGAAGGAGATAGGTTTAAATTGGAACAAGTTTAGAGGAAGTGTTTCTGAGTATAATAATCTTCTTCAATTGTTTGAAGCTAATAAAGTTATGGATTTTAAAGGAATAGAAGGACAGAAAAAAGTTGCGAAAGAGGTTTTTGGAGGGAATAAGAGGAGAGCTTATCGTAATGTTTCTGTTTTCAGAGAGATTTTAGTGGGAAGCAAGAAGCCTCTTCAGGAAACTATGGGGTGGCTCCTTAATTTGAAATAGAAATTTTATTGAGGATTTTTTAATCAACTGCGGTAGCTAAAAATAGAGACCATTTAAAATAAAAGAGAGAGAAGAAAATAGTGAATCTCTTCGGGTTCGTGTTCAGTTGTCCCCCGGATAGCTGAACTCCCCATGGCTTGTCGCGGGGCAGTTTATTTTCATGGACGATCTGTTTTGTCACTCCCATCAGTAATAGGGATTTTTTCTCCTGAATAAAATTTCCAGGTTTTATGGATGATGAGACGGGCGCCTTTTCCAAAACTGAAATAGGCCCATACCCATTGAAGAAGGACAAAAAACTTATTTTTAAACCGAACTAGATAAAAGATATGAACAAAAACCCAAATGAGCCAGGCAAAAAATCCTGATAATTGAAGAGGTCCTGCGCTGACAATAGCCTTTGAGCGGCCAATGGCCACAGTAATTCCTTTATCAAAATACTTAAATGAAGTTCTTTTCTTGTTTTTCATTTCATTTTTTATTAAGCGAGCCACGAATCGCCCCTGTTGAATAGCAACGGGTGCTAAGGCCGGTAAAAAATTATTTTTTGAAACAGAAAAAGCCGCCTGATCGCCTACAACAAAAATATCGGGGTGATTTGGAATACTCAGATCATTATTTACAAGAATACGGCCATCTTCGCTTTTTTTAATATTGATGTTTTCAGTAAGTTTTGAGGGTTTAATGCCTGCCGCCCAAATAATTGTTTGAGCGTGCAGGAAATTTTGGCCTATTTTCAATCCGTTTTTGTTTAAGTCACCGGCTCGTTGATTTAAAATAACTTCAACCCCCATTTTCTCTAAATCTCTTTGCGCCCTGTCTGAGAGTTTTTCCGGAAACATATTCAAAATTCTTGGTCCTGCCTCAACTAAAACAACACGGGTCTTTTTAAGGTTTGCGTTTTTATAATCTTTATAAAGAGTGTGTCGTGCCATTTCAGAAATGGATCCCGCCATCTCAACTCCTGTCGGGCCTCCGCCAACAATAACGAAAGTTAAATAGTCTTGTTTTTTCTTTTCATTGCTTTCTTTTTCAGCAAGCTCAAAGGCAAGGAGAATTCTTCTGCGAATTTCAGTAGCCTGTTCTATTGTTTTTAGTCCTGGAGCATAGTCTTCCCATTCATTATTTCCAAAATAAAAATGTTTTGCTCCGCAGGCTATGAGGAGATAATCATAACTCATCCATCGGGCATCAAAATGGATTTTTTTATTTTCAAGATCAATTTGATTCACCTCTGCCATTAAGACATTCACATTTTTATACTTAGAAAAATAGCTTCTCAATGGGATGGATATTTCGGAAGGGTTTAGTCCGGCCATTGCCACTTGATATAGAAGGGGCTGGAATAGATGGTGGTTTTTGCGATCAATTAAAGTTACATGGAGGTCTTTTTGATTGCCGAGACTTTTAACGGCGCTGAAACCAGCAAAGCCTCCACCTATAATAATGATTTTTTT
>JAPOOY010000191.1 GCA_026713205.1 Bdellovibrionales bacterium | reverse complement strand
TGCCACCCTTTGGGGGCAATAAACAGAGCAAAACTTTACTATAAAGGGGTGCGTCCTACTGTCTTTGTGCCCCCGCTTCTTTAAGCAATCCCACTATTTTTTCATGCCCATAGCTGGATGCCAGGATTAAGGGAGTTTCTTTCTTTTCATTTAGAGCATCTAAAAAAGAGTTCCTGTTTTGTTTCGGCCACTCTATTCTACTTGAAGCCGAGACTACTTGCGTTAGGAAAACATGGAGCCTGTAATTTTTTTTACCCAGCCATATAAAATTGGTAGAGTTGGAGCAACTGGCCCGTGCAGTAATTAAGTAACGAGTGTTACTTAATTACTGCACGGGTGGTTTTTCAAGCCAAGACCTCTTTAAAAGCCTTCTGGCTCATTCCCAGCGAGGAGCTAGAAAAGGATAGAACGGCCGCTTAAATCCCTTTGAGCGGATTTTTAAGGCCAGGCTTGAGGGGTTATAGGTCAAAATTGAAAATTGTGGTATCAAGCCTTTAGTGAAAAGGTCGAAAAGGAGATTAAAGAGGACGCTATGAGTTTTAATTCAATGAAGCTTTTGAACATTTTGACAAACGCAGGGGTTCCAGAGCCGCAGGCCAAGGCCCAAGTCCAAATCTTGGAAGAAACGATCGACTCCAGCCTGGCCACCAAGCGAGACCTTGAGCAGATGAGGATAGAACTTAAAAAGGACATTGAACTACTACGCAAAGATATGACCATTAAAATGGGTTCAATAATGCTTATAGGTCTTGGCATACTTATGACTTTCGCTAAGTGGGGCTTGCTCTCAATTTCCTAGGGGAATTCGCGATCCTGGAGAGTTAAGACCATTGATTGAAATTTCCCTATTTTGTTGCCATATAGGTTTCAGGTCAATTTTCGATATTCTCTTAAAGCCTTTTTTAAAGAATCCCCTTCTTTCTCTAGCTTGTCCTCTATTGCGCTATTGAGGAAGTCTTTTAGCTTTACTCGGTTGTACCAGGTGAAGGCCCTAACCTTCTCCAAGGTGTTTTTGTTTATAACAAAGGCCACTCGATCATTTTGGGATTGGGAAAGGTCGGTTTCCCTTTTTGTGGTTGGTTTTTTTTTGTTGTTTAAGACTGCATCAAAGTCATGCCCGGTTTTCTTTTTCTTTGTCATTGCTTCTTCTCCCTTTGTTGTTTCAGCTACCATGAAGCTTTGGCTACTCGGCTACCTGGCTACTTTTTTCTAAATGAGGGCATCTTTAATCCCAATTTTATTTTAAACCTATCTTTTTTCTTTTGACTGGAAGAGTGGGGGTACTTTCTTCAAGGCCATCCAGCCTCTCAAAGATAATCTTAAAAAGTTTGTTGGTTCCTTTTTCTAAGTTTATTAGTTTGTCTGCCAATGTTTCATTAGAAGTAAGCAAGTGTCTTATTTTGACGAAAGTTCTAATAATGGAAATATTCACTTGAATTGCCTTCTCGCTGTTTAAAACAGAAGAGAGCATGGCTATCCCTTGTTCAGTAAACATATAAGGCATATATCGACGGCCTCCACGACCATTTTTTGAGGTCACAATTTGTAACCTCAAAGACTCATACTCATTTTTGGTTAGCTGAAACATAAAATCTTTAGGAAAACGTTTTAGGTTTCTTTTAACGGCTTGATTGAATTTCTTAGTTTCGATTCCATATAAAATAGAGAGGTCGCTATCAAGCATAACCTT
>JAPOOY010000221.1 GCA_026713205.1 Bdellovibrionales bacterium | reverse complement strand
CTGAAAAAAACACCATTAGATCAATCGGATGTTTTTGACTTTAACTTTACACTTTTAAACTCTAAAAGCCTTTTTATTGGAAATTCAATGGAGACTATAGGCTAAAAAAAGCTCTCTTTAATTACAAGGGAAAGTTAGAAAAACTTTGTTAATTATCACAGGGATTTTTTCCTCCCAAAATACTCTTAAAGACTTAGTTTTTACCTTATATGAGCCGATTAAGACAGATATGGCTCTTTTCATCCCTTTTATTGCTTGTGCCTTCTTTTTTATATCCTGTTCCCCCATACAGTTTGCTCCAGAGGCTCGTTATACCTCTTCATCCGGGAATATTTACAGACAGGATACAGATGGCACAAACCGATCCTCAGGAAGACAGGAGGAGGATGACAGGTATTCATCCTATGATGATGGGTGGGATTGCGGAGAGTTTTATTTAGATAACAATGTTTATATCGATCACTACATCAATTATTACAGTGAGGGAGCGGGTCGTTACACTATGACTGTGGCCTTGGAGCGTTCCTCCAGATATGTGCCTTTAATGCAGAGATTATTTGAGGAGAGTGGATTGCCTGAGAAGCTGGCTTATATTTCTATGGTGGAATCGGAATTTGATCCCACAGCTGTTAATTCAGATTCGGGGGCAACAGGACACTGGCAATTTACAAGAAGCACTGCGGGAGATTATAATTTACACATTGATAAACATGTGGATGAGCGGCGGGATCCTGTTTTATCCACAAAAGCGGCTATACAATACTTAAAAAGGTTATGTAATATTTTTTATGATTGGAACCTGGCTATTGCCGGCTATAATGGGGGAGGGTCGCGCATCAGTAATACCGTTTTGATCAGCAGCACCAGTGATAGAAGTGGAAGAGATTTTTGGTACTTGTATGAAAAGAAAATACTGAGAAAAGAAACAAGAGAGTTTGTTCCAAAAGTAATTGCTCGTATAAAAATTGCTCAGGATCCCAATAAATATGATTTTTATAATTTAAATTATCAGCCTCCTTTATCCTATGAGCTTGTCCGTATACGAAACTCCTCCAGCTTAAGCTACATAGCTGATAAGCTGGGAGTCCCCCTTTCTCAGTTGAAGGAGCTAAATCCTATGTATTTAGGAGATCATGTGCCGGTATATGGTAAAGAGACTTATATTCGTGTTCCCGATTAATTTAATAAAGGGTATAATAACCTTAACGGAAGAATAAATTATGGATAAAGAACAAGCAGTGAGTGTTTTTGAATCCGCTATTAAAGGATTTTTAGCGCCGATTTGGAATCTCTTAAAGGATGAAAAGGTAACGGAGGTCATGATTAACAGTTTTGATGAAATATGGGTGGAGATCAAAGGTAAGGTTTCCAAGACTTCAGCGCGTTTTACGGATGAGGACAGCCTTCGGGCCGCTGTAAATAGTATTGCCCAAAGTGTGGGGCGAAGAATTGATGATGAAACCCCCCGATTGGATGCTCGTTTGCCTAATGGTTACCGTATCCATGCAGTGATTCCCCCTTGTTCCAGAAAGGGAACCAGCATTGCTATTAGAAAATTTTCAACCACCCAATTCACTTTTCAGGATTATATCCGGTTTGGAACCATGACAGGGACAGTGGCGGAATTTCTCAAAGCCGCCAGTCAGTTGGGAAAAAATATTATTGTAAGCGGAGGAACAGGTTCCGGAAAAACCAGTTTACTTGGCTCTATGTGTTCTTATATTCCTCCAGGACAAAGGATTATTGTCATTGAGGATTCCTGTGAGCTTCAGGTGGAATATGAGCATGTGGTATTTTTTGAAACCCGTATGGCAGATGCGGAAGGCAAGGGAGAGGTCACTATTCAGGATTTAGTTAAAAGCAGTTTACGATTGAGACCCGATCGCATTATTGTGGGAGAAGTGCGGGGAGGAGAGGCCTTGGATTTAATCAATGCCATGAATACGGGTCATAAAGGATGTTTGGGGACGGTTCATGCCAATTCCCCCCATGATGCTATTGTGCGTTTGGAGTCTTTGGCTCAGGGAGCTTCTAATTTAAGTGATCAGGCTCTTCAACATCAAATCGGTTCGGCCATAGATTTGATTATCCAGGTTTCCCGTTACCCTGATGGCTCCCGACGACTGTCTTCAGTTGCTGAAGTTTTAGGGGTGGAAAAGGGGATTTACAATGTGGTTCCCATTTTTGAATTAGGCCGCCTCATTAAGCAGTCTGATGGCAAGCTTTTGGGGCGAATTGGGCCCACAGGACAGCTTCCCACCTTTATGACCGAATTGGAGGATAATCATTTGCCCGTTCCCCGCTCCATATTTCAGAAAAAGAAGGCGGCTTGAAAAATTTTCCACAATGTCCCTGTGGAAATATAAAGTCAGTTGAGCCTTTTCTCTCTTTTTTATAGAGTGGATACCAATCTGAATATTGAGGTTTTCAAATGAAAAAAAGATATGTATCCCGTCATGAGAAAGTGGAGAAGTCCTTTGGAATACAGGAAATTGATGGATCAAGCTGTCCAGTTGAAATGGGGGTCACGAGCAGGGAGACTTCTCTACAGTGTAAAAGAGAGTTCAATTTTCACGCAGAAACAGCTTTAAATCTTTCTTTGACAAAATGTATGTCTGGACTTTTGAATTCCACTGTCTTATGACGGTTTTATTTTTACCTCAACAGAAAAATTCAGGATTCAAGTGAGAGGAATATAAATTTTATGTACTTCAGCGGAAAAATTACGAATTCCTTTTTTGAATTTTTGAAACGATGTGAATTTAACACCAGCCGGTTTTTTGAGATGACTCCCCTGGAAATTGACTTCTTAAAAGATCCCCATTCCTGGATGGAGGCTCGTCAGGTGGAGCGGCTTTTAAATAATATTCAAAAGGCCTACAGTTATCATTTTATGGACAAGGATTTAATTACCACTGTGGGCCATAACTGCGTGAGCTTGAAGAGCTGGGGAGGTTTGGAAGGCTTTTTAAAGATGTTTGAGGTGCCTGAGGAAATTCATGAAAAAATGGATATATTTTTTTCCTACTTTATGTCTCCTGTCTTTAAAATTTACAATCATGAAGTAACAAACAATTCCGTTTGTTTTGATGTCAGTTTTGATTCCAGTAAATATCCCATTGTCACTCATTATTTTAAAGCCGTGCTTGAAGCCTTGCCAGTCTTTTTAGGTGGAGAATTAACGGAGGTGAAATGGCAGGATCATCACCTGGAGATCTTTTATCCTGAAGAAGAGAGTATCCCCTTGCCTTTTATGATTTCAGAGTCTTCGGCGGAAGAAAAAGAGCAGCTTCTTATTGATAAAATTAAAACCTGTGAGAAAAATCTTATCACCCTTAAGGATAGCAAGAACTTTGAATTGTTAGATCAAACTTTGAAAATTCTTCTGGAATTAAAAAAGGAACTAAAAAAGAGAAAAAAATAAATTATACCGATTGTGTTTGAAATTTCATGAACTTAAATTTAAAAATAGAGAGTTTTTCTAAAAATGGCATATATTATTGATGAGATAACACAAAACTTTAAACATGATCGGTATAATTAGATGAAATTCAAATAAAAAGAGAAATCAGGAGGGGATAATGAGCATTATTTCTCGCTTAAAAGGAAGAGAGATTATTGACAGCCGCGGGCGGCCCACGGTGGAGGTGGAGGTTTTTCTTGAAAATGGTTTAATGGCTCGTGCCGCTGTTCCAAGCGGCGCTTCCACAGGAAAATATGAAGCTCTGGAGTTAAGGGATGGTGAGGAACATTATTTTTTTAAAAAAGGCGTTAAAAAAGCTGTGGAGAATGTCTCTTTTATTTCTTCCAAATTAAAGGGAAGGGATGTTACCGATCAGAAGAAAATAGATGCTTGCCTTCTGG
>JAPOOY010000220.1 GCA_026713205.1 Bdellovibrionales bacterium | reverse complement strand
TATGTAAGGGGAAAACCAAACACTCAAATCAGGTCGGTATAATAAAATATTTAAAGTATGTCTATGAAATATATGAACTGTCAGGATGAAAACCGGTTTTCAGGAAATTCTGAAAAAATGAACACATATTATGATTTTTATACTATTAAGTTTGAGGATTTTTCTGTATTAAACTCTTCCTCAAAGTCAAAAGTATTCTTTGATAATAAGTTAATTGTATTAAAAAGCGATCATCCTGTATCAATAAAAAAGATTAAAACTCTTTGCAGTTCGTTTGGAAAACTTTACCAAAATGAAAAAGGAAATAATTTTTTTATAGACAACGATCCTTTCGTTTTACGCATTTCTAATAACTCCAATTCAAAAAGCATCAAGGGGTTATTTCATAATTTTCCATTACACTGGCATAATGATTTTGCCCATACTCCAGGGGACTTTCATGGGACAGCGCTATATAATTATAGAAATGGGGAGAAGGCTCAAATGCAATTTATTGATACTCAGGAAGCTTATAAAGGTTTGGAAATATCCATCAAAAAAAGATATGAGGATTTATGCCTTCCACATAAAATTTCCAAAAAATCACTTATTGAAAAAACTCTTTCCCCGGCAGAGGAGCGATTGTTAAAAATGAAGCAATATAAGATAAAGGGTTATTTTCCTCACAATTATTTGAATGATCCCGTTATGAGGCCTTTATTTCCAACGCATCCAGTAACAAAAAAACAGTCAATCTACTTAAGCCCCACGACTGTTGATTCAAGCTTTCTGGGGAAAGACTATTCTTCAATCTTAAATCATTGTTTAAAGTATGTGAAATCATTTACATGGGATAAATATGATCTTCTTTTAATTGATAATTTATCATTAATGCATGCCAGAAGCGCGTTTTCAGGAGATCGTGAGCTTCATAGGATTCAATTTAATTATGAAAATGCAAAGTATATCGATCGTGCTTGAAATTTTCAGCTTTTTATTTAAGAGATATAAGCCCTTTCTAACAGACTCCAGGGGTCAAAAATGAGTTCGGCTTTGACACAGATGCGGCTATCAGCCGCTTTGTGGCAAAACGCATGTTTGAATTTTTGACCCCTGGAGTCTGTTAGAAAGGGTGTAAGTATTTTTTCTTATGAAGAACCGGAAAATTTCAAACCGGATTGGTATAGTTGCATCTCACTTACATTTAAATCATTCATTCCATTTCCAAACGGTCTTTACTTTTTCCGCCGGAAATTGAATGCCGCCTCTACGCTCGCCATATACATGAGAGAATGTCAATTCTATCTGCTTTATATTTTGTTTTTTACACTCAGAGATAAAATCACCAGAGGACTTTTTAGTGGAGTTGATAAATTCTTTTACTGGAATTTGAAGATTTAGAGGCGCTACAAAAATTTGCCCCTGTTGAGCTGGTTTTTTCCTTCTTATTATCCTCCAATGATTGCCGATGTTTATAGGCAGATTATATTTGAGTTGATCTTCATTACATAATAGTTTTATTTGGATATCAGACCATATAGCGCTGCCATTCAGATTGTCGCAACACCCTCTTGATCCAATAAGAGGACCAACAAAGTTTATGCTCAGATTTAGCTGGCGAGAGATATTGTTCGTCTGAACTTCAAAGAGGCTAATGCGAACCCCTGCTTTTTGCAAATGCCCCTTCAATACCATGCAGTAATAAAAATCATTCTGATTTTGAAATTTCCCAGTGAAAGAGCAGCCTTTCAGCCATTCCGGCACCTCCCAATAATAAGGCTGACCTAAATTGCTAAACCCTCTCACAAAAACAGAACTGTTTGATTTATAGGGAATCAACCAGAAAAGATCATATAATACCGGATTTTTGATGAGAATTTTCCCGTCAATTATCTCTTGCTTCAAAAAATTAGAAAGCAAAGAGGAGCGGGATAGATAGAGGGTCCAGTCTTTTTTAGAATAATGCGAAAATTGTTTTAAATGCGCAATGATCATATAACCCTGAGGCGCTTCAGAAGATTTTGTGAGATTCAATTGTTTCTTATTGAAAGATTGAGCAATTTCTGTTTTTAAAAACTCTTCTGTCATTGAATAATGGGAAAATAAGCTGATTTCATCATGAATGCCGATAACATATAATCGCTTCATAGCTTCCTTAGCCGGCCAATTTGTCTCCAAAGACACTTTTTTCAAGAGAGGATTCAAGTGTTGATAACCGGCCCATTTCAATGAAAAGAATTTTTTAATGTGAAGGGTTTTCCAGGGTATTAAATTTTCAGATATTTTTATTTGAGCTGTCAGAAGCAGACAAAACAGAAAAATGCTGATTTTTTTGAAATTTTTGCGGGTCCATTGCACATTCATCATGAAAAAAAACAGTGTCATTAAAAAAAATAAAACAATATGATGGATTTTCATCCTGTTAAAGAGGTTACCGGAAGATAGAAGATCCATTTCTTTATAAGAGAATAACAGTGGAAAAATAAGAACCAGACTCAAAATGATTAAGCAGCTCAATCTTTTATTTGAGCTGTTTGGCATCAGATCGTCAAAAAGCTTTGAAAAGGCTGAGATTAAGAAAATAGGAACGAAGTGAAGATACCACCCTTTTCCGGCTATTAAGATCCCTATAAAACAAGGGATGATCGTAATAATAATAAAGGAGTTGTCATTAATAGAATTGTTAAAAATTTTGTTGAGGCTCCATTTTTTACGAAAAATAAAAAAGAAAAGAAAAAGGGGGATCATTCCATAAAAAGGTGAAAAGTATAAGTTGATATATTTGAACCACTCTTTGGAAAAAAACAAATCTGTCACATGAAATAAATGATTTAAACGCAGATTGGAAGTTTTTAAGACATCAAACGGACTTAATAAGCCGTATAATAAAACCGGAAAACAGGCTAAAAAAAGAAATAAAACAAAGGATTGTCTTGCGTTCTTTTTTCCGGATAAAAAAGTAAAATAAAGAACAGTTATAATATGAACAGCGACCAATAAATGGACTTGTATTCCTAAAGCTATGATCAATCCAACAAAATATAAATAAGAATTTTTATTTGTTTGTCTCCAGTAATAAAGGCCAATGAATGCAAAAATGTGGAATAGAATGGAAAAACTTACATTCCATGCAAAGGTCAGCGGTCCAAACAAGGGGATTCCAATATTGGAAATAAAAAACATTAAAAATAGAACACGGGATTCCTTATATTTTGTAATTTTATCTATGAAAGAAAAAGCAACAGTGTAAGTTAACGCGAGCCAAACAATATGCCATAGACGGCTTTGGTGATACAGAGCCTCTTCTCCAAAAATAAAAGCCGGAAAAAGTAAAAAATAAAAAAAAGGGCCTGGCAGGTTATTTCCCCCGCTCATTTCCGGTCCGGGCCAATGAAACCGACCATTGAGCCAGTCCTGCGCTCTCATCAGATCCCTTGATGTAAAAATATCCCAACCGAGGAAATGTTTCGTGTAAAGATAAAACAAAAGAAGCGCAAAGGAGAACATACACAGCAGATTTCCCCAGTTAAGTAATATATTTTTTTGATTTTTCATTGGAAAAAAATTAATAAGCTGGTGGAAAGAGGGATTTAAACCCCCGAAACCCGCAAAAGTCTTCCGGTTTTCAACATCGGCGCAATCAACCGCTTTCCCCTCTCTTCTTTTTTGAGGTATTTATACTCCTCCGGTTTGAAAATTTCCGGTTCTTCATAAGAAAAAAGGGCCTATGTCTCTTAAATAAAAACCGGAAAATTTCAAGCACGATCGGTATAACCTGGAATTGTCTTTTTTTTGAAAATAAAAATACAGAACCCCCCTTACTTTGCCGCTGTCAACTGCACATAAAATTTAAAAAAGGTTCGTGTTTTCCTTCTGCCTGAAGAGATGACTCAAATATTATCATGAGCACCAGTCAGCTGAAAGATCATTATTATCTATCAATTCTCTTGGATCGGGCGGGGTATAATTTTCAGGTTGAGCCCTTAAATAATCATGGACCCATTGAAGAAAGTCTCTGTTCCCGGCTTCTCTTGCCACATCATCAGGATTTTTATCATCCACCCCCTTCGGCTCTCCATCATCAGGATCGGGTTTTCTTTCAACATATCCCTCAGTGTTAAGTGCCGCATCAACATCTGCACATGATGATCCAAAGAGCGCTGAAAACACCGCAAAATCGCCATCCTTACTTTTAAAAATTTCTGCAATAGCGGAATTGTCCGCAACCCAGTTTCTGAAAGTGGCTTTCATTAAAGCAGGAATTTCGTTAATCAGTTCATTCAGGTTTTCACTAATATCAACAAATTCATTAAAATCTTCCTCCCCTATGCGGGCCAGATTACCAAAATACTCTGCATTGGAAGAAATATCCTTTCCACTTGCATCCTTCCCCTTGAAAAAGTCAAAGATTTTTTCAAACTCTCTCACTTCTGATACAGAGCGATCTTCACATTCATCTTTTTCAGTTCGTCGTTCAAAGATTTTTTCACAAATATCAGGACATTCGCTGTTCTCACTACAAGCTTTATCTCTTAAGGTAAATTGGGAACGCGCGCTTCTCCGGCCTCTTGAGTCCTTTTCCGCCTGTGATCGTTGTTTTATTTCAGAAGGAGAAGGAAAGAGAGAGGGAGGTAAACAGCCTGTACAAAAAAGCCCCATATAGAAGGCAAGCGCCAATAACTTTTTATTTAGCAAAAAAAGAGCTGGTATAAATGCCAGCCCCTGTTGTAAGTCTTTTTTTTCCATTTTTGTCAAATTATAATCTCTTCCAAAAATCACTCAAACTCTGCAGCCTTGCATATATTATGGGGGTCGTCCAACCAACTGTCCACATTGTCAATATCCACATTTTCGTTCCACCAAAGCGGCGCGCTTGAGGGTTTGGCTGTTTCCAAGGTGTCTTTTAATAGTTCTAAGAACGGATCATATCCAAAATAATAATTTTCTGTTCGGGGATTTAATTTCAGATGACAATAGTGGTCTTTAAAAAGACATTCTGTGTAATTGGTTACAGCGTCACACTCTTTATCAAAAAAATCATGGACCCAGTCCACTGCCGAATTATTGTTTTTTTTCACAGCCATTTCAATAAAATTGCTTCCCTTATAAAGAGAGGCGCTTAAGGCCTGATGGGGATCAGTATGGAGTTTTATTAAAAGCTCTTTTAGAATTTTAAATTTTTTATCTGCGTTTCTAAAAATTTCCGAAAAGGTTTTGTTTTCAGCTAGCCAGATTAAAAGCTCTTTTACCTGTATCTGACTCCCCCGATTAATGAGGGTAACAACGGGTTCCACAGTTATGCCTAAAAGAACAAGCAAAGTTTCCGGCGGGAGTTTATTTAAGTCATTTCTATGAGGGTTTTTTAAAATGGCATACGCTTCCTCCAATAATTCCACTTGTTTTACAGGAAGACGCTGTACACATTTATCCTTGTCCGGTTGATATTTATAAATAATATCACATATTTCCTTACAATCACTGTTTCCGGAGCAGGGTCCTGAGGAGCCATGGTTTTTATTTGCAGTTTGAAAAAGAGAGTCCTTTTTTGAACTGGCATCCGTTTTTGTGGATGCGCTCCCGCTTGTTAGGGGTTCAGGCGCCGGGGGATTGCAACCAGGTAAAAAGTAGAGTAAGGGAATTAGAGCGGAAAATTTAAAAACCCTGTTCATTAAAATCCACACCGATTGATTGTTTGACAAGTAAGGACAAAAGGCTCTCTTTATTATCTCTCTAAAAGGGGTTTAAATAAAATAAAATGCCCTGAAACCTCTCTTTTAGTCTGGGTTTTTTGAAGTTAAAAGGCTGTGGAAGATTTAAGCCGCATTAAATCGGGCGGGAATTTTGAGGAAAGAATGGAATACGATTTTTATTTTCTGAAAGCCGGAAAGGGGGGAAGGGCTAAATAGGATTTTGCGTTAAGATGAAAACAAAGAACATGATGGATAGGAGAAGAGGTTGAAAAAGAAATGAAAACTCGGAAGACTCAAACCTCAAGGAGTTAAATGGAAAAATCATTTTATTCTCAGTATCAGGAAATCATCTTGTCTCAATATCCTGAAACCCACTCACTTTTACCAAAAATCCCGTGGAAACATATAGTTTTTCCGGAAGTCATTAAAATCTCTTCATCCATTTTTCATCAAATGGCCAAAGTTGTTTCGGCCATTTACAGTCTTAAGTCAGATAAAGAGTATCTTGATTTTTTAAAATCCCATTTGGAATCAGGGGTTTGTCTTCCCCACCCTCAAGACTCTGTTTTGATGGCCTACGATTTTCATCTGGATTCCTCCGGCGCTCCTCGTCTGATTGAGGTGAACACAAATGGAGCCGGATTTTTAATTACAGATGCTGTATATCAAACGCAGGGGATCGCTGACAAAAAACCCTTGGAGGAGTTAATTCAATCCTTTCAGGAGGAATGGAATAAATTTCAACAGGGCGGAAAAACTCTTTCTAAACCTTCTCCTGAAAAGGTGGCTCTTATGGATGAAAATCCTTTTCAGCAGAAAATGATATTGGAGTTTTTGATGTATAAAAAAATATTTCAACGCCTTAACTGGTCAGCGGACATTTATGACTCCAAAGATTTAAAAGAAGATTCTGACGGGTTTCTAAGAGATGGGCAAGGACGCAGAGTTGATTTTGTTTATAATCGATCCACAGACTTTTATTTGGAAAAGTCTCCCCATTTGCAACGGGCTTATAGACAGGGGAAAGCTTGTTTTAGCCCTCATCCTTCGGAGTACTTTCTCTTGTCAGATAAAGCCCGCCTCTGTGATTGGGGTTTCCATAAGGGAAAGTGGCCCTCTTTAAAAGATATTGTCGGAAACCTGATAGAGTCGCAAATTTTAACTGAAAATAATGCGGACTGGGCTTGGGAAAACAAAAAAAAGCTTTTCTTTAAGATATCCCAAGGACATGGAGGGCAAAGCGCTTATAGAGGAAAAACTCTTACCCGGAAAAAATTTAGTCAGCTAAGACAGGGCCTTGCTCTGTTTCAGGAATACATCCCCCCTCCTGTTTTTCGGGATTCTTCAGGTCAGGAGTGGAAATTTGATTTAAGGGCTTATGCCTATCAAGGCCACATTCAACAGATTGCAGCGCGGTGTTATAAGGGGCAGGTCACTAATTTTCAGGAAGAAGGGGGTGGTTTTGCCGCTGTGAAATTTGTATAATTAAATTCTCAGTCTCAAGAGATTTTCTCTAAAAAATTCAATGAGTCAGTTTTTGAAAGTCTTAAAATTTTAATCAAACCCGTAGAGATCAGTGTCATGAAGCAATAAAAGCGGTGCAGAAAAACCCTATAAAGAATGACAGGACCTTCTCTTTTTGTTTTTAATTGGCCTATCAAGGGGGATTATTGAAAGATAGATTTTGGATTTATCTTGCAGGGTTTGTCGGGGCTTGTTTTCTGATTGTAGCTGTGGGGGGGCTCTATGTTTTAACTTTGCAAGAGAGTCAAACAGCCAAGGCACAGGAAAAAAAAGCGCTATTCCGTCAAAGCGCTTTTTATTTGAAGGAATTAAAAACCACCCGTTTGAAGCTTAGAAAAGAGGCTGAAAAAAGTCTTGAGACAGCAAATAAAAAAGAATCCTCACTCTTTGCGGCATTGGCTTTTGTGGATTTGAAAAGTCGTTCCGTAGAGCCGGTGTTTTCTCCAACTTTTGATAAAACGCCGGGTTCCATTTCCAAAGGATTGTTTAGGGAATTTTTAAAATTTGCCGATACAACATTGAATCAAAAAACCGCAGACAAATCCTTCTTTCATTTTTTATCCCATTCGGAGGAAAACGAAAAGTGGATGGTCTTTGTCACGCCTTTACAAGATCTTCCAAAATCCCGGGGATTGTTTTGGGCGGGCTTAATAAAGCGTAAAGATTTTTTTCATTTTTCAAAGGCATCAGACAGGGAAGCTCTGATTATAAACAGCCAGGGACGGCTGTTTTTTTCTTTTCAGCCCAAGCCGGCGATTTTTCCATCAAAGTCTGTTCTTAAAAAATTTCTTAAAAAGTCAAAACAGAAGAAAAAAACAGGATGGTATGTGAAACGGCTTGGAGGATTCCAGCAGGGAAGCAACCTGTTTCACATAAGGCCTTGGCCGGGAACAAACCTTTTTGTTATGAGCGGCGGGAAATTTTTTCAACCTTTGTTTGCCTGGACGGATTCCAGCGCTCTTTGGCTTTTTTTCTGTTTTTCTCTTGGGATTATTTTGTTACTGGGATTGGTTCTATTTATTAAACCTTTGCATTCAGCTTATGAGACGGTTAGAGAAGAACTCATTCATTTAGCTCGGACGGGAGAAAAGCCTTCTTTACCAAAATCCAGGAATCCCTATTTATCCTTTTCCGGTTCTCTTCAATTTTCAGAAGATACCCCCCCTTCTTCCCCTTTGGCCCGAAAAGAAGAACAGCCGCCGCCTGTTCAGACTTTAAGAGATATTTTAAATGATGAAGAGAAAGAGCTTAAGAGGAAATTTCCCGGTTTTAATTTAACAGCTTGCTTAGATGCAGATATAAACTTGGGATATTTTTATAAATCCATGAAAAAAGCTCTTCATGAGCTTCTCTTGAATGCCATAGAAGCTATGGGAAGCGTTGAAAATCAAAATATTACAGTGACTTCCAGAGAGGAAAAAGATTGTTTCCTTGTTGCCGTTAGGGATTATGGCGTTGGATTAAAGGAGAAAGAGAGGAAAAAAGCTTTTAATTTATACTATTCCACGAAATCTCATCTTGGTGTGGGGCTTAATCTGGTGCAGTCCATAGTTTCTTCCCATGGAGGGACTGTCAAACTCATTTCTCCTGAGGATGGAGGACTGGAAGTTCAGATTTCTTTACCTCTAAAATGGTTCTCAACAGCATTAGGGCCTTCTCCCGCTTCCTTTAGAGAAACCCCACTGAGAGAATCGGAACAACTTAAATCTTCCTCTTCCCAGACTCTTCATTGATGGCCCCTTCGGCAATTTTAGAAATAAATTTAAAAGCTCTTAAGGAAAATTGTTCCATTTTAAAAAAATTATCCGGGGCCAATTTCTTTTGTCCCATGGTAAAAACCCAGGGTTACGGCCATGGAATTGTGCCGGTGACTCAAGCTCTCTTTGCCGTTGGAGTGGAGCAGGTTGGCGTGGTGGCGGTTTCAGAAGCCCGCGCCCTGCGAAAGGCTTTACCAAATACATTGGATATTTTAGTTTTTGGTCCCGTTTTAAATAAGGAGGATCTGGACTGGCTCTATGAAAACAAATGTGTTTTGGTGGCAAATAATTGGAAGGACCTGGAATACTGGTCTAAAAAAGGCCCCTCTCGGATTCATGTTAAATTTGATACGGGTTTTTCCAGATTGGGATTTCATATATCTGAAGCTGAAATTTTAAAAACATTTTTTATAAAACATCCTCATATAAGAGCTGAAGGGCTTTGTTCTCAGCTTCTTTCCGGGGAGGAATTAGGTCAGGAAACCAGCGCTTCTTATCGCCAGATGGAACGCATGGAACATCTTATTTCCCTGTTTTCTTTTAAGGCGAACCACTTGTTTAATACAGCGGCCTTACTTTCCTCTGTCTGTTATGGAGGAAAGATGAACTTTGGTTCCCGTCCGGGGATTGGTCTTTATGGCATTAAGCCGAAAATTATTTTTACAGGAATAGAAAGGGAGAAAAAATGGAAAGAAATATCTTTAAAGCCAACCTCTTCTTTGAAAAGCCGGATAGTGGGTGTCCACAAACTGGAAAAGGGAGAGGCGGTGTCCTATGAGGGAACATGGAAAGCCGGAAGATCTTCTATTATTGTTGTGGTCTCTTTAGGGTATGGAGATGGATTTCCGCGAGCTTTAAGTTCCCCTCAGGGATCTGTTTTGTTTAGAGGGAAAATTGTTCCGGTGGCAGGTCGGGTGTGTATGGATTTTTTTATGGTGGATGTGACTGATGTGGGAGGATCTTTTCCCATTTTAGGTGAGGAAGTGGTTATTTTTGGAACACAGGAAGCAATGACTCTTTCTCCGGAAGAACAGGCGGAAAAGGCTTCCACTGTATCCCATGAGCTATTTGTCCGGTTAGGAGATCGGGTGAAACGACATTATTTTTAAGCGGCCTGTTTTTGGGAAACCTCTTCAAAGAAGGGCAAAACAATTTTCTTTATGTTATCCAAAGTTTCGTAGGGAAGATTTTTTGTGGCAACTCCCAAAAAGATTCTCTCCGCTTTTTTCTTTGGCCCGGGAATAGGAATAGCTGTGATATGTTTTGGAAGGACTGACCAGCTAATATCATTAAAGAATTTTTTATTACTTTCGTTTTCCACAATAAAGCCATGATAATCAAATCCTTTTTGGAGGACAGAAAAGATGGAATTATCCGTAAGAGATATAAGTGGCGCGGCTTCATTGGGGATTTGCACGCGTCCAGCCCATTTTACAGGAAAGAGGAGATTATTCTCATTTTTTAACAGTAAAATTCCGGAAAAATAAGATTTTGTTTGTTCTTCCAGATCAGAGAAAAAGTCCTTCTTTTTGACTTGGATGATTCCCGAAGATTTCTCCGGAGAGGTTGGAGTGTTTGGATCTGATGGGGAGGCCGAAGATTGTTGCTGTGTGGAATTTGTCTTAAATTGATTTAAGGATAGAATATTATCTCGTTGAGGGGTGTCAGAAGTTTCCCTTGGATCAGAGGTTTCTCGCACAGGCTCGCCCAGGGGGTCATAGCTGGGTTGGTGAGGTTCTTCTGTTGGAAGAAGGCTTTGAGCTTGAGTTGCCGCCGGGGCCGCCTTTGGCAGGAGATCGGAAAAATCTTTAATAGATTTCCAATGCATTTTTAAAGCTATATCTGTTACCAGAACCAGCCGGTGTGGAAAATCCCAGGCGTCTTGATTTTTTGGGGGTTCCATACAGCCTACATAGGCGATATTTTCCCATTCCCACACGGGCAAGACTTCCCGCCCCCATTCCTTTAGATCTTTCACCTTTTTCCATTGATCCTTCCCCATAACCACATATTCAAAAAAATGACTGTCTAAAAGAGGGAGTTGGTAGTGTTCAATAGCCCAGTCAAAGTATTTGTCCCTATCAATAATTTTCTTTTCCAAAGCCCATAGCAAAAGGCTGGAACCGTCCTTTTCCGCTTCCCATAGTTTGTGGTCCGCTTCCAAGACAGGAAAATGTTCACGCCAAGGATAATCTGGATATTTCACATTTTATTTTTCGGGTTTTTATTGTAAATTCTTTAATTTATGGAAGAGCCTTCAAAAACACGCCGGATTTATCTGGATTACAATGCCACAACCCCTCCCCATCCCGTTGCTTTAAAGGCTGCAAAGAAGGCTTTGGAGTTATGGGGGAATCCCAGTTCTGTTCATCAAACCTCTACGGGAGCCAAGGCTTTGCTTTGGGAAACCCGTCAATTCCTGGCCCGCTTTATCGGCTGTCATCCTTTGGAAATCATTTTTACCAGCGGAGCCAGTGAAGCCAATAATCAGGCTTTAAAAGGCTTGTTTTCCATGGCGGGAAAAAAGAGGAGGGAACTCATTGTCTCAGCTATAGAGCATCCCAGTATCAAAGCGGTGGCGAAATGGCTTTCAGAGAGGGGATTTAAGGTTCATACAGTGCCTGTTTCCAAAAGTGGATTTTTAGATGAATCCTTTTTTGAGGAAGTTTTGAGCGAAAACACTTTATTGGTTTCCATAATGAGGGCACATAATGAAACGGGGGTATTTTTTCCCATTGAAAAACTGATCAAAAAAGCCCATACCAAAGGCGCGATTTTTCACAGTGATATGGTTCAGTCTTTGGGAAAGGAAAAATTTAGCGTGAAGGAATGGGGAGTGGATTTGGCTTCTTTTTCAGCCCATAAGGTTTATGGGTTAAAGGGCTGTGGCGCTTTGTATTGCCGAAAAGGAGTGGTTTTAGACAATTTAATTCATGGAGGCGGTCAGGAAAGAGGGCGCCGCGCCGGAACGGAAAATCTTGTGTCAATCGCCTCTTTTGGAGCTGTCCTTGAAAAAGGGGAGGAATTGGTGGAAAAATCCCGGGAATTAGAATCTTTAAGGGATTATTTGGAGAAAAAAGTTCATTCCTCCCTTTCCGGAATAAAAGTGGTGGGAGAGGCGGCCTTCCGTCTGCCAAACACTTCCTGTCTTTGTATTTCCGGTGTGGAGGGAGAGTCTTTACTTATGAATTTGGATTTAAAGGGTTTTTCCGTGAGTGTGGGTTCAGCCTGTTCTTCCGGAAAAATTACGGAAAGCTCTTCACTAAGAGCAATGGGTTTGACGACAGAAGAGGCTCGCAGTTCCATTCGCGTCAGTTTAGGACTTGGGATTGAAAAGAAGGATATCGATCTGTTCGTGGAGAATTTACAAGCCATAGTGACCCGCCTTCGTTCTCTTTGATTTTGTTTATCGTTATACTCTTATGAAGGGAAGCTCAGGGGCCTTCATTTAGAGCTTTGAAAATTTCAAACACGATCGTATAAGAATTTGTAAAGAAGCTTATAAACTGAAGAGGGAAATAATGAGAAGCGCTAAAGCGATTCTTGTTGGCGGCGGAATTGGTGGTTTAGCTGCAGCCAGAGCCTTTGACCAACTTGGGTTGGATGATGTGCTTTTGGAAAGATCTCCATTCTGAAGCCCGTATTTGCTAAATTTCAGCGTATGTTGTAATGTCCCTCTCCGGTTGGTTAAATTTTTGTGTTATTGTGCTAGGGTATGACGAGCTTTAAAAAGAAGAAGGGAGAAATAAAATGGCTAAAAAAAGAGCGCTTGTAGCCATGAGCGGCGGAGTGGACAGTTCCGTTGCCGCCGGTTTGCTGAAGGATCAAGGGTATGAAGTGGTGGGAGCCACTTTACAGGTTTGGGATTATTCTAAAAATGCCAAAAAGGAAGGTTATGGAACCTGTTGTTCCAGTGTGGATGTGGAGGATGCTCGGGCCGTTTGCCGTATTCTGGACATTCCTTTTTATGTAATAAATTGTGAAGATTATTTTGAGAAAACCGTTATCACTCCTTTTGTGCGGGATTATTTATCCGGGAAAACCCCTGTTCCCTGCACAAACTGTAATACATTTATAAAATTTCACTATTTGATTGATAAGATGAAGGAGTTGGACTGTGACTACCTGGCAACCGGTCATTATGCCAGCGTGAAACCTTTAGAGTCCGGTCGTTATGGATTGTTTGTGAGTGAGGATCCCTTAAAGGATCAGACTTATTTTTTGTTTACCATTGATCCGAAAATTCTTCCGAAACTTTTATTTCCCTTGGATTCTTTAAAAAAAGAAGAGGTTCGGGACATTGCTTTAAAAAAAGCCCTGCCGGTTTTTAATAAGAAAGATTCCACGGGCATTTGCTTTGCCAGCGCGGGGGGAAGTTATAGGGAATTTATTGAAGAGCGACTCTCCCGTTATCCGGAGAAAAACAGTCAAAGGAAAGGCAAAATAAAAAGATACCCTTCCGGTGAAATTCTTGGAGAGCATGAGGGAATCCATTATTTTACCATTGGACAACGGAAAGGGCTGGGAGTGTCTTACAGCAATAAACCTCTTTATGTGGTGAAAATTGATGAGAAAACCAAAGAAGTTTGGCTTGGCGAGGAAAAATTTCTTTATTCTTGTGAAGCGGAGGTGGAGGATCTGCATTTTCTGGATGAGGTGAAAGAAGGGGAAAAACTGGATGTGAAGGTGCGGTTTCACCATCCCGGAGCACCGGCTGTTATCCACAAAACGCCTCAATCCTTTCTTTTGAAGTTTTTAGAGCCGCAAAAAGCGGTGACTCCCGGGCAATCCGCCGTTTTTTACCGTGGAACGCAGCTTGTGGGCGGCGGGGTAATTACAAAGGGGCTTTCTCTTTAAAAGAAGCTGAAAAAAATATTGACAGAAAGCGGCGGCGGGGCTACTTTCCACTTTATGCCAACAACTCACCAGCTTATTCGTCAAAAGCGTTGTATTCAAAAAACGAAAACAAAGTCTCCAGCTTTGGTGAATTGCCCCCAAAGGCGCGGGGTTTGCACCCGTGTTTTTACCACAACACCTAAAAAACCCAATTCGGCCCTGAGAAAGGTGGCTCGTGTTCGGCTTTCCAGTGGTTTTGAGGTCAATTCCTATATTCCGGGAATAGGACATAATCTTCAGGAACACAGCGTGGTTTTGGTTCGCGGAGGACGGGTGAAGGACCTTCCCGGGGTGAGATATCATATCGTTCGTGGAGTATTGGATACCCAAGGGGTGGAAGGTCGCAAAAGAGGTCGTTCAAAATACGGGGCCAAGAGAGCAAAGAAGTAAAATGTCCAGAAGAAGAAAAAAAAGAGATTACCGATCTGTTAACAGGGATCCCATTTATGATGATGAGACTCTTTCTCATTTTATCAATAAAATTATGTGGGATGGAGAGAAAGAAAAAGCCCGCCAGATAGTTTATGGAGCTTTTAAGAAAATCAAAGAAACAGAATCCTCTATGGAGCCTTTAACCGTATTTAAAAAGGCTTTGGATAATTGCAAGCCGGCTGTGGAAGTTCGTTCCCGTCGTGTGGGTGGAGCCACTTACCAGGTGCCGGTGGAAGTTCGCCAAACTCGCCGCACTTCCCTGGCTATGCGATGGCTTATTACCCATGCCAGAAATCGCAAGGGAAAAAATATGTCGGAGCGTTTAGCCGGAGAATTAGTGGATGCCTGCCACAATCGCGGAAATTCTATTAAAAAGAAAGAAGATGTGCACCGAATGGCTGAATCCAATCGGGCATTTTCCCATTATAACTGGTAATTTTTTGGTATAATTATAAAGTTATACGGCTCGGGTTTGAATTTTCAAGGTCAGGAAGTCTGGGGGATTTTTTGGCAGGATGAGACAATTGCATCTTTTCCTTGAATAAAAACCTACAGTTTCAAACCGGTGGAGCCTGTCTTTTCTTTAAAAAGGAAATTTATGGGTGAGAAGAAATCCATTACTCTTAAGGTTAAAAAACTTCCGCATTTTAGCGGACCTCTTCCCGAATATAAAAGCGCTTTAGCCAGTGGATTTGACATTCATGCCTGTTTGGAGCGACCTATTTTTTTAAAACCTCAGGAAAGAGGTCTTATTCCCACAGGATTGAGTTTTGAAATTCCGGAAGGTTTTGAACTTCAGGCCCGCCCGAGGAGTGGCTTGGCTTTAAAAAAGGGCCTTACTCTTTTGAACACTCCAGGCACTATTGATGCGGATTACAGGGGAGAGATTAAAATCCTGGTTATCAATAGCGGGACGGAACAAATAACCATTACGGATCAGGAGCGGATTGCGCAGATAGTTTTGTGCCCTGTTTTTCAGGCTCAATTTGAAGTGAGCGAGAGTCTGACGGAAACTTCCCGGGGAGAGGGAGGTTTTGGAAGCACTGGAGTGTGAAAAACACCACCACTCAAATTTTCTAAAAATTTCTACAGTAAAATTTTAAACTGAATCCTGCGGCGGCAAATGAGAGAGGATTATTTTTGTAAATAGGGATAACCCCATTTTATCAATTGATTCACCACAGCCATTATGGGAAGCCCGATAATGGAGGAAAAGTCTTCACTTTCTATTTTTTCAAAAAGGCTGAGACCGGTTTGGTCAATATAATAACAGCCCGCGCTGTGCAGGGGCTGATCTCTTTGCACATAGGCTTTAATTTGATTCAATGACAGGGGACGAAGACTCATTTTATTGATGGTTATGCGGGAAAAAGATTTGTCTTTGTATTTCATATAAAGTCCATTGATCAGCTGATGGGTTTTTCCCTGGAACAGGGATAAGGTCTGGATGGCTTTTTCCGTATTATACGCTTTGCCGTAAAAGCGTTCTTCAAAAAAGGCCATTTGATCAGAGGCGATAATAACCGCTTCCGGTTTTTCAGAAAAAATCTTTTCCGCTTTTTTGCGGGCGATATGAAGACAAATGGATTCCGTGGGATTTTTTATTTCCTTAAAACAAGCTTCTTCATCAATAGAGGGAGCAAGAGTTTCAAAGGGAATTCCTGTTCGTTTAAGCAGAAGCTTTCTTCCTGGTGATTGACTGGCTAAAACAATTTTCATTTTTGCTCCAAACAATTTTAATCATTATAACGCTCTCCTTTTAAAATCCATGAATTTATCCTATTGAATTGAAATTATACCGATTTGGTTTGAGATTTGAGAGGTTCTATTTACATAAAATGAGTTTTCCATGAGAGTATCTGAGGTTCAAAAGCTCAAACAGGAATTTTGAGATTTTTCGTTTACATAAAGTTGGCTCTCCCTTAAGAGGATAGGGGGGTCAAAAGTGAGTTCGGCTTTGACACAGTAGCGACTGAAAGTCGCTCTGTGGCAAAACGCATGTTTGAACTTTTGACCCCCCTATCCTCTTAAGGGAGGGTGTAATTTTTCTTTCATCTGAAAAACCTCAGAACTCAACCAAGACAAGCGCATAAGCAGTTTGCTTGTTTTGAAAAAATTTAAGTAGTAAGTTCAAGAAATGATGGCTCATTGGACTTATTATCACACTCTGGATCCCTTTCTGATACAGATTACAGAGACCTTTGGCCTTCGTTGGTATTCCCTGGCGTATATTTTAGGAGCTGTGTCCACCTGGGTTTTTGCTGTTTGGTTTATAAAGAAAGGGCGCCTTTTTCTTCCTGTGGAAAAGATTTGGGATCTTATAGCTTATGGCGCCATAGGGGCCGTGGCTGGCGGAAGGGTGGGATATTGTATTTTTTACAGACCGGAGCTGTTTGTGGATTTTGATACCCGGATTCCGTTTTGGGGAGTTTTTAAAATTTATGAAGGGGGTATGGCCAGTCATGGAGGAATTATTGGTTTGATTGTTGCCCTGTGGCTTTTTTCCAGGAAGCATAAAGTTTCTTTTTTTTCTTTAGCGGATTTGTCGGTGTGGGGTGGTTCCACAGGGATTTTTTTAGGTCGCATTGCAAATTTTATCAACGGAGAGCTTTACGGCAGGGTGATTCAAACAAAGGCTTTCTTGGGAGTGAAATTCCCCTCGGAACTTTTTCTCTGGCAGAGCGATGTGTCCGCTTGGCAGGATCGGCTTAACTCCCTCCATCCGGTTTTACCGGCATTGAAAAAGGCTCTTCCGGCTAAAATAAAAGAAATTCCTTCTTCTTCTGAATGGGGGGAATGGGTGTATCGCGCCATTGAAGAGCCTCTTTTTCAAAATAAGGTCTCCAATATATGTCATTTAATAGTAAAGTTTTCCACATCTCCCTCTGTTCAAACAAGCCTTGAACCTTTACTTTCTCTCCGGCATCCCTCTCAACTTTATCAAGCCCTTATGGGAGGTTTAGGGACTCTTCTTGTTGTTAGTCTTTTATGGCTTAAGCCTCGCAAAGCCGGATTAGTCTCTGTGGCCTGGCTTTTTTCCTATATGGTTTTTCGGGTGATGAGTGAGTTTTTCCGAATGCCGGATGAACATATAGGTTATCAATTTTTAAGTCTAACCCGTGGTCAGTGGCTGAGTGTTTTAGGTTTTGCATTTGTAGGGATTTGGGCCGTTATCGTTTATCGTCAGCCTCCTAAAGGCTTTTCGGGTGTTAAATAATTTCTTCTCCGGAATTTTAAATTTGTTAAAAATGATCAGCAGTTATACCGATCGGGTTTGAATTTTTGACCCCTAGAATCTGTTATAAAGGGGTAATCCTTTTTTCTTATGAAGAACCGGAAAATTTCAAGCCGGAAAAGTATAGAGGGAATTTCAGCTTCATTTTGTTTTTAGCTTTTCAAAGATTGAAAACTTTTATACAAGTAAAAAAGTGAAAATTTTAAAAATTTCAATACAAGCTGTTTTGGGATTTATGTTTCTCGCAACAGTGTATTTTTGGCCTCGTTACTTATCAGAAATTTTAGGAGAGCAAAGTCCCTGGATTAGTTATCTTTACACCTATGGTCTTGGGGTGTTGTTTTTTGCCTTCACTACATTTTGGATCTTTTTTTCTCCCAGCCGGAATCCAAAAAAACGAAAACAGGATACTTTTTGGTTGTTTGTGTTATGTGGCACTTTGATCTATGGAATGGCTCTTCATGGCTTTTGGATATGGTTTGCCGTTTCCTATCCCTTTAAAGGTTAGAGGTGAAGAATTACATTTTTATAAGGAAGCCCACAATATTTGTAAGACAGCTTCCTGTGCCGCACTTAAAAAATTTCAAATTTGAGGAAATAAAAACTTCTTTATCCCAATTGTATTTGAATTTTAGGATGAAAAGAGGATATGACTCCTTTTATGAAGAACAGAGTTCAAAAGAGAGTTCGGCTTTGACACGGGAGCGACTGAAAATTGCACTGAAGCAAAACGCATGTCTGAACTTTTGAACCCTGTTCTTCGCAAAGATTCATTGCTTCAATAGACAACGACAACATTTAATCTGATAAATTGTGATTACAAAGATATAAGTATTGCAATTTTCCGAACGGACTGGATAAAAAGAGGCACAAAGGTAAGTATGGATTTTGGAATTCAAATTTCTCAGACAACAACGATTGTCGTATTTTTATTTATCCTGGGATACTTCGCAATGATCACCCTTTTTGGGGTGTACTTTTCCAAATTCAGTTCCAATATCAATGAATTTTTCTTTAGCGGTCAAAGATTTGCCTGGTGGCTTCCCCTTATTAGCATGGTGGCTACGGGAATTGGTTCCTACAGTTATTTGAAATATGCGGAACAGGGTTTGAATACAGGGATGAGCAGCACCCTGGGTTATTTGAATGATTGGTTTATATTTCCTTTGTTTTTTTTGGGATGGCTCCCCATCATTTATTTTTCCAGATTGAAATCCATTCCCGAATATTTTGAGAAGAGATTTAATCGCCCCTCCCGTTATATTGCCGTGGGAATTTTGTTGGCCTATATGCTCTATTATATTGGCTATAATCTTTTCACAATAGGAGTGGCCCTTCAGGGAATGTTTGGTCTGTCTCCTTTTTTTACTTTACCGGTTATTGCCTTGCTTTTAGGTCTTTATGTCACCCTGGGCGGACAAACAGCGGTCATTTTTACGGATGTTGTTCAGGGGTTTCTCCTTTATACGGCAGGCTTTTTAGCCCTTGGCTGCGGTCTTTATGCTTTGGGTGGCATGGAGGAGTTTTGGTCCCATCTTCCCCTTTCCCATCGCATTCCCTTTGCTCCTTTTAGGGAGGATCCCCATTTTAATTCCGTGGGAATGTTTTGGGGGGATGCTTTAGTGGCGGGAGTGGCCTTTGTATTTTTAAATCAGGGGTTTTTGATGCGCTTTTTAAGTATTCGCAGTTTAAATGAGGCTCGTTTTGCCGGAATTTGTAACATTCTCATCACTCTTCCCCTTTCAGCCCTGGCTGTGGGAGGTATGGGATGGATAGCCAAAGCCATCTTAATAAAACAGGCGGCTTTAGGGGGCCCTTTAGAGGGTTACGCTCTCCTGGAAATTGAAAATAGCTTTCACACCTTTATTGTGGTGGTTTGGCAGGTGATAAAACATAGTCCTATTCTTTTAGGGCTTATTTTATCCGCCCTTCTGGCCGCTCTTATGTCCACCATTGACACCTTAATCAACGCTTCCTCCGCCATTGGTGTTTATGACATTTATCGTCCTCTTATAAAACCTTCCGCAAGTGAAAAAACCTATTTAAGAGCTGCGAGAGTGGCGTCCGTTATTTTTACTTTAGCGGGACTGCTTTTGGCCGGATGGTTTTTTAAACAAAAAGGAACCCTCATGTCCATCCATTATAAAGGGATCATGATGTTAATGCCTTCCATTGCGGTGACTTTGATACTGGGTATTTTATGGAAAAGATTTAATGGTTCAGGAGCTTTTGTGGCTTTAACAGTTGGATCGGGGGTGAGCTTTCTCACCTTATTTTTCCCGGAATGGATTGATCCCCTAAGAGACTTTGCTTACAGCTCTCCGGCTGGAGATCCCATTTATCTTCGCGCTTTTTTTGGAATGGTTGTGGCCGTGGTCACAGGAGTGGGAGTGACTTTTCTAACGGCTCCACCATCAGAGAAACAGGTTAAAGGTTATACTGTGGGAACCTTAGATCATTCCATGAAATTTTTTAAGCAGGGAGAACCGAATTTAACGCCTGGAAGGAAGGTTAAGAATTTGGAGGTGTTAATAGATGAAACAATTCCTCAAGGATTTCTTTCCGTTTCCAAGGAAGCGGCGGATGTTATGAAAGCAAAGACAAATGACATTATTTATATGGCCGATCAAAAATGGTACTTAGGCGGGCTTCGTTCCGGTCACTTTCGCTTAGCCTCCTGTCATAAGGAGGATATTCATCAGGTGAGATGCTCTAAAGCCACATTTAAAAAGGCGTATCTTCTTTTAAATCGCAAAGTCTTTGTAAAGAAAATCATTTAGTTTAAGATATCAAAATTCAAACTGGAGGAATGCAACCTCATAAAGCTTATCTAAAAGGATTGATAAAAAAGAGGAGGGCCAATAAGATGCAATTAATGTATAAGGTTTGTGATCCCCTTCATGGCTATATTTATTTTGATGAGGATGAGCAAAAAGTTATTGAGCACCCCTATTTTCAAAGATTAAGATTTATCCAACAATTAGGCTTCGTTCAGTATGCTTATCCGGGAGCGGTGAGCAATCGCTTTTTACATTCTTTAGGAGTTTGTCATTTGGCGGGTCGGGCTTTTGACAGCATCTTTTCCAATTCAAAGGCCAAACTCCCGTTGAGTGATGGGAAAAAGAAACAGTTTAGAAAAGTTTTAAAACTTGCGGCTCTTCTTCATGATATAGGACATGGTCCGTTAAGCCATACAACAGAGTTTTTGATGCCGTCTTTAAAGAAATTAAATCTAAAAAAATTTTTAGAAAAGGATCGTCCGGCTCGTCATGAAGATTACACCTTAAAATTTATTATGGATTCAGAGTTAAGACAGATTATTCAATCCACAGGATTGGAGCCTCTCTGGCTGGCACGATTGCTTCATCCGAATCTCACGGGCGCGGAAGATTTTTTTAGAGAAGGGGATTTGGATTTTCTTCCTATTTTGCGACAGATTATCAGTTCCGATTTGGATGTGGATAGAATGGATTATATTCACAGGGATTCCTATTATTGCGGGGTTAATTATGGCCGGGTGGATTCCAACTGGCTCCTCACTCATTTCACTTTTCATCAGGTGGAAGATAAAATTTATCTGGCCTTAAACCGTGAAGCTCTTTGGACAGCGGAAAGTTTTCTTCTTGGCCGTCATCATATGCATTTAACCGTTTACTTTCATCATAAACCCGTTGTGTATGAGAAGATGCTTTTTAATTACAGAGAATATGAAAAAGAACCTTGGACTTTGCCCTGTGAGGTGGAGCCTTTCTCCCGATTTATAGATAGCTCTCTCTTTGAGAAACTTAAATCGTCTGAAGGAAATGAATGGGCCGCGCGCATATTAAATAAGAAGCCCTATCATAGAGTTTATGAAATCAGTTACTTCTCTCCTGATTCAAACAGAATGACAGATGAGGAGGAACAGATAAAAGTTTTTGAAAAAGAATTTTCTGCAGAAGGGGCGCCTTTCATTTCAGCTAATTCATCCGATCATTCCCTCCAGCCGATTTTAGGGCGAGTCCAAAAAGATCGTGTGTTTGTTAAGGGTTGGCGTCCTGATAAAGGTAAAACTCTTTTTGAAGAGCAGGCCATTTTTAAACTTCAGAATAGACAAATTCATCGGATTTATGTAGATCCGGATTACAAAGAACTCGCTCAAAGAATAATCCAAACACTTTAAGAGTGATTTTCACTTTTGAACAGCGGATAAAATATCGGAAAATTTCATAGCAAGCCACGGGGAAAGGCCTTGATAAGTCTCATCATTGAGTGGGTTTGTTAAAAAAGGGGGAAAAATAAAGAAATTTAGGAAATTTGCGCCTAAAACCCCTTTTTTCAGAAATTTTAAGGTTTTTGGGAAATCGCCGATAAAGCAAATAACATGATTTTTTTGCTGTTATTTTTCTTGTTTGGCTGTCAACCTCAGCCTCCGATTCAACCTCCACCCAGGGAACCTTTTAGAACAGAGGATCGTGTTTATCGTGATGATGAAGGAGATTTGAGATTAACGAGAAGGGAAAGGGAGCTTGATGACCGTAGAGATAAGAAATGTGATCGACTGTATGATGACATTGACGATGCAGAGGATGATCTTGAAGATGCTTATAATGATCTGGATACGGCGGAAGACGCTTTAAGAGAGGCTGGCGTAACAGCGAGTCTGCAGCCACAACAGTCTTGCGTTATTTTTGAAGAAAATTTAAGAGAGGCAAAGGAGAACTATAAGGAGGAACTTAAAGCATATACGGCCGCAGAAAAGACAAAACGGCAGTTTCAAAATGTCATAGTTCAGAGGAAATCAGACATTACTTCAGAGGTGGATGATTTTAAGGATGAGATTGATGAAGATACAGATATAGACACAGCGGATAAAACCACTTTAAAGCTCAGTCTTAATAAAATAAAGGAAGATTGTGAAGAGGATACATTAGCTAGATGCAAAACCGCCAAGACAGAATATGAAGCACATTCAAGTCTTTCCGGTAGCCTCTCAAGTAGTTTTGATAGCGTAACCAGTGTGGTGGAAGCCTTTATTGATGCTGTGGAGGATACAGACAATAAGGCGGCTATGGATGCATACGATACAGCTTTAAGAAACAAAGCGTATGCTGAAAACAAGTTAAATGAGGCTCAAAGAGAGTATGACAATTGTCAGGGGTCAGATCA
Organism: Bdellovibrionales bacterium; assembly: GCA_026713205.1. Taxonomy (GTDB): domain Bacteria; phylum Bdellovibrionota; class Bdellovibrionia; order Bdellovibrionales; family UBA1609; genus JACOND01. The sequence goes on along the minus strand of JAPOOY010000220.1, from coordinate 29 downwards.
AGAGCTTACTTCAGCTGTGAGAAAGGCTG
>JAPOOY010000216.1 GCA_026713205.1 Bdellovibrionales bacterium | reverse complement strand
TTTATAACAGCCTATAGGGGTCAAAAATTCAAACATGCGTTTTGCCACAGAGCGACTTACAGTCGCACCTGTTTCAAAGCCGAACTCATTTTTGACTCCTATAGTTTGTTATAAAAGGTGTAAGTATTTTTTCTTATGAAGAACCGGAAAATTTCAAGCCGGAGGAGTATGCACATCCCCTGCCGGAGATTGCATCCGGTCCGGTTTGAAATTTCAGGATCGGGAATTCGGCGCATACTTTAACACTTTTTGTATTAAGGAAGAGGGGTTGCTTTGAGAGATAACCCCTTCCGGGATCCAAATAAATTTTGAGGAATCTTTTAGACGCTTTCTTTGTATTGTTACATAAATTTTGTAGTGCATAATGCTGTGCCGAAAATCCCAACTCTGAGGTTTCCTTTTGATCACTCTCATTGTTCCAGGAAACACCGGATGCTTCTTTAAAAAAGGAAGGGTTGTATTTTTCACAAAGGCATAGTCAGAGGCTCTTTTTATAATTTGTGGTTGCCAGTGAAGCAGATTTTCCTGTTTTTTCTTTTTTTTCAGAGGCAGTTGCTCTTGCGTGTTTTGTTGAAAGGCTTCACATTTTTTATTTACGGCGCATAAAAAACACAGTGGTTTTGGGGAGCAAATGAGAGCCCCCTGCTCCATTAAAGCTTGATTCATTTGTGAGGGAAGTTGATTTTTAATCCAAAGATCCGCCAGATGCTGTAACTCGCTTCGGCCCTTTGTTGTCCACCATTTAATAGATAAACCATGAAAACGGGCCAGAAAACGGATCACATTGCCATCTAAAACCCCTACAGATTCTTCAAAGGCCAGACTGCTTACGGCTCGGGCTGTGTAGGGGCCAAACCCGGGGAGTTTGAGGAGTTCCTTGAAATTTTCGGGAAATCCCCCTTTTTTCTCTATAATTTGTGCGGCTTTCATAAGATTTTCCGCACGGGAATAATAACCCAGCCCCGCCCAAAGGGAATAGATCTTTTGTCTGTTGGTTTTAGCCAGACTTTTCACATTCGGAAATTTTTTTAGAAACTTTTCATAGTAGGGGATCACGGCTTTTACCGTGGTTTGTTGAAGCATTACTTCTGAAATCCATATCTTGTAGGGATCCTGAGTCTTTCGCCAGGGAAGTTCCCTCTTGTTGATTTTAAACCAGTTAAGAAGGTTTGTTTGTTGTTTTTTCTGAATGGCCATTATCTTTTTCCCCTAGGTCGGTAAGAATAAATCAGGGGTCCTTTTTAAATTGATAATAGGGCTTCAGACGATTTTCAATTTGTCCCCGATCGGGGGCTCCGGGATTCAGCCCGAAGTATCTTTCATAAGCCACTCCCGCACTTTGGTAATCACCTTTCATTTCATAAATTTTCCCTTGAAGTTGATAAAGTTCCGCGTAACCGGAGGTGCCTTCCCCTTTGACGAACTGTTTTATGATCTGTAAGGCCGAATCTGTTTCTCCGGAACCGACATAACAGCTTACAAGAGAGATATAAAGGGAAACATCTTTTGGCCTCAATCGGACCGCTTTTTGATATTCCTGCTTACATAATTCAAATTGAACCCGTTTTTCGCGGGGAGTGGTTTCTTTTTCCGCTTTTGTTTTATGGATTTTTCCAAGAAGAATATAAGCTCCGGCTAAGTTGGGATTTTTCTGGGTTTCTATTTTTCCCGCTTTCAGCGCTCTTTCCAAATTGTCTTTTCCTCCCTGTAAAAAATTCGCGGAACCAATGTAGTAATGAATTAAAGGATAGTTTTCATTTAGTTTGATGACTTTTTCAAATTGATCTTCAGCGGCAGAGTATTTTTTTACATCCATATAAAGACGCCCCATATGAAATAAAGACTCCGGGTCGGCAGGATCCAAAAGAGAGGCTTTAAGGAAGTGAGTGATGGCTTCATCCAGTATTTTGCCATCTTCTGTTTGAACAGCAAAGTGACCGTAAACTCGCCCCAGATAAATATGAGCCGGTTTAAAATTTGGGCTTTGGGCAAG
>JAPOOY010000215.1 GCA_026713205.1 Bdellovibrionales bacterium | reverse complement strand
GCTGTGACAGAATATTCAATAGTCCTTTCAATAACATTTTCTTTTTCTTTACAAATTTCACTACTCTTAACATTGGCATAACGGATTTCTCCATCTTTCACTTCCACTTCCAGCCAATTTGCATGAAAACCCATATTCTTTAATCGCTTAATCATCTCTTTTTGTGTTTCTTCCCGGCCATTAAAAAGTGAAGTCATTTCCATAGAGGAAATAACATCTATTGATTTTTTGCCGAATTGAAAACTCTTTTCTCTATAGAGAGATTTATACTGCGCAAGAAGCCAGTTATCATTTTTAATATCCTGGCTGCTGGTTCCAACCTGTATTTTATCCCCAAGGGTGTAAATCCCTTCAAATCTTTTAAAAAACCCTTCATTATTTTCTATTTCAAGCATCAGTTTATAGTCAGCATTGGAATGTCCGAATAGAATATCTACAGGAAACTCCACTGTTAAAGATTCCGTGCTTTGGTAGGTCCCTTCAGTGGAGTGTCCGCTGCTTACATTTTTCTTTTCCAATTTTTCACGATGAAGAAGGTAATACTTATTCTCTTTAGAGCCTTGTGGTTGAGCTACCAAATAGGCTTTTATATTATAAGTCCCCCCTTCAATAGGATTGGTTTCAGCCTTTCCTTTGACTCCCAAGGTTAAAATTTGAAGAGGAATCGTTAAATCCATTTTTAGTTTTCTGTTAAAGCAGAGGCTTTCTCCTTCTATAAAATCTGTTTTGTTCCCTTTTTCATCAAAACCACAAAGTGTTGTGTAACTTTGAATAAGGTTTTGTGCACTTAATTGCGATCGATTTGATTGATCTTGTGCGAATCTCATTTGAAGCCCTATATTTTCAACCCACAACTGAGGGTATTCCAATGAGTCTTTTATCAGAAAATCCAATCCTTCCTTTTCATAGGAATATCTCTGTAAAATATGAGCGTTTTGATCAAAATACAAAGGACGTCTATCTATGACAGAAGGAAACTCATTTCCTTCTTTTGTTTCAAAAATCCAAGGGTTAACAGCTGTCTCCACATTTTCTTTTCCATGATAAACGGATCTGTCACTTCCCTCTATTATTCTTCTCAATCCAATCCATTGCTTTTTAAAGACATATTTATAGGGATATACCTCAGACCAGAGAATACAGCCTCTTTCATTAACGGGCGCAGAAATTCTTCGGGTGATTTTTTTATAAGAATCACCTGATTTTTCCGCAGTTTCATACTCAATAATGAATTTTGTCTTATTAGGAACAGAAGTTTTTTGTTTCTGAGAATCAGTTATACAAGTCCCAAGCTCCAAAGTAAAAGTATGAGGCAAACCTTCCTTATAAGCAATGTGCCCGGAACCCTCAAGCCGATCAATCAAAAAAGTTTTATTTGTATAAATTCCGGCAATAGTGCCCGAAGGGAGAGTTTTTTGCTTCTGATCCCAAAAGCAACCTGTCAACAATAAAGGAAAGGCTATTAAAGCTGAAAATGATTTTATTTTAGTTCCTGATTTTTTTATATTCTTTGGAAAAAACATAAGCCCTCTTTTAAATGGATAAATATCCTGTCTCAATATAAATGGAAAAATAATGCCCTTCATCCAGTGAAGTTCTTCCTGTTTCTATAGGACGAGTCTGCATATAACGAGCTCCTACCGTCAGACCGGACTGGTAAAAATGCCCTTGAAGCTCCAAACCTATCCCCTGCCGATTATTATGTCCATATTTCCAACTATTATAAAAAGCTATGGAGGAATCCGATTGATTTCCAAACATTTCCCCTGTTGCTTTAAGCTCCATCAATCCAAAAAAATCATAATATACGGAAGTATAAAATCTTCCACCTTTATTGTAAGAATCGGGCGCTCCAAAATTATGTAAATAATCCCAGCCCAACTCAATAACCCAAGAATCTTTTATGGGAATTTGCCAATGAATATTATTATGTATTCCAACAAATTGAAAACTAAACCCTGCATCGCTTCCCTCACCGGAAGTTGAGTTCCCTTCTCTCTGTCCCACCCTTGCTACGGCCGGAGTAAGAGGTGTAAAATAAAAAAAAGTCAATTTATCCTCTATACCGGAATTAAAAAGTTTAGGCAGGGATTTTTTTTCCAGGAAAAGAGAGCCTGTAAGAAAGAAAGGAGTATTTGTTATTTGGGCAAAATACTCTGTCCCGTCATCTATATTATGGGGAATGGCTTGTTGAAATAAAAGCTGACCTGTCACTTCCTTTGGGAGGGAAAAGGAAATAGTTTCCCTGAAAGCGGGAAAAGTTTTATCTGTTATCAAAAGAGGAGCGGATAAAAAATCCTGCTTCAAACTTCCAAACTTAAATTCAAGATAAGAATTATAATCGTACTCCAAAAAAAACTCTAAAGGATTATATCCGGCTTTTTTATATTCCCTTGGATAAAGAGATTGAATGGAGCCATGACGCCCCAATAAAAGAGCTTCGTGATAAATGAACAAATCATCAGAGAGTTTCCAAAGGACCTGTCCATATAATCTCGTATCCAAAACATTATCATTTTTATCCTGTCTTTTAACAACATAAGGATTGATTTTCAATTTAG
>JAPOOY010000213.1 GCA_026713205.1 Bdellovibrionales bacterium | reverse complement strand
GCCGTACCCTTGGGACCTGCTCCAGCCCCAGGATGAGATGAGCCGACATCGAGGTGCCAAACACTGCCGTCGATATGGACTCTTGGGCAGTATCAGCCTGTTATCCCCGGCGTACCTTTTATCCGTTGAGCGATGGCCCTTCCACTCGGGACCACCGGATCACTTTGGCCTGCTTTCGCATCTGCTCGACTTGCCTGTCTTACAGTTAAGCTCCCTTATGCCAATGCACTCAGCGTCTGGTTTCCAATCAGACTGAGGGAACCTTCGCGCGCCTCCGTTACTTTTTAGGAGGCGGCCACCCCAGCCAAACTCCCCGCCTGGCAAGGTCCCCCACCCGGATCACGGGCGTGGGTTAGAGCTCAAAATCAATACGGGTGGTATTTCAAGGTTGACTCCACCGGAACTGGCGTTCCGGCTTCACTGTCTCCCACCTATCCTACACATATTCACTCTAAGATCACTGCCAAGTTAGAGTAAAGGTTCACGGGGTCTTTCCGTCTTTCCGCGGGTACTCAGCATTTTCACTGAGAATTCAAGTTCACTGGGTATTTGGTTGAGACACTGAAGAAGTCGTTACGCCATTCATGCAGGTCGGAATTTACCCGACAAGGAGTTTCGCTACCTTAGGACCGTTATAGTTACGGCCGCCGTTTACCGGGGCTTCAATTTCCCGCTTCGCCGAAGCTAACAGGTCCTCTTAACCTTCCGGCACCGGGCAGGCGTCAGGCTGTATACTTCATCTTGCGATTTTGCACAGCCTTGTGTTTTTGGTAAACAGTCGCTACTCCCTGGTCACTGCGACCCTCCAAAGCTCCATCCGCGAGGGACTTCACCTCAAAGGGCACACCTTCTCCCGAAGTTACGGTGCCAATTTGGCGAGTTCCTTAACCAAATTTATCCCAATCGCCTGAGAATACTCATCCCACTCACCTGAGTCGGTTTAGGGTACGGGCGGTTTTCAAAACACAACGAAGCTTTTCTTGGAACCATGGCTCCTTCCACTTCCAGGGACGAGGTCCCCTCGCATTCACTCCTAAGAATTATGATGCGGATTTGCCAACATCACTTCTTGCAAGTTTACACCTGAATCCAATAACAGGCTGGAAATACCTAGTTCGTCACTCCTTTGTTATAAAAGAAAACCGGTAACGGAATATTAACCGTTTGTCCATCGGCTACGCCTTATGGCCTCGCCTTAGGTCCCGACTAACCCTGGGAGGATTATCCTGGCCCAGGAATCCTTGAGTTTTCGGCGCAGAGGTTTTTCACCTCTGTTTTTACGTTACTTATGCCAGCATGATCACTTGCGATTCGTCCAGCTGTCCTCACGATCAACCTTCAATCTCATCGCAACGCTCCTCTACCACTGTTTAAAAAACAGTCCATAGCTTCGGTACCATACTTAGCCCCGTTACATCTTCCGCGCAAAATCACTAGACCAGTGAGCTATTACGCTTTCTTTAAAGGATTGCTGCTTCTAAGCCAACCTCCTGGTTGTATAAGTAACTTCACATCGTTTTACACTGAGTATGGATTTGGGGACCTTAGCTGATGGTCTGGGCTCTTTCCCTTTCGTCACAGGACCTTATCACCCCATGACTGACTCCCGAAATAACTATCACCGGCATTCGCAGTTTGGTTGGGTTTGGTAATCTGGTAAGACCCCTAGCCCATTCAGAGCTCTACCTCCGGGATAGAATACTTTCGAGGCTATACCTAAATATATTTCGAGGAGAACCAGCTATCACCCAGTTTGATTAGCCTTTCACTCCTACTCACAGCTCATCCAAGAAGCTTTCAACCTTCACTGGTTCGGGCCTCCACGCAGGGTTAACCACGCTTCACCCTGGCCATAAGTAGCTCACCGGGTTTCGGGTCTATCACCACAGACAAACGCCCATTTCAGACTCGCTTTCGCTACGGCTCCACCTCTTTCGGCTTAACCTGGCCTGTGACAATAACTCGCTGGCTCATTATGCAAAAGGTACGCGGTCACGCTGTATAAAACATAGCGCTCCCACTGCTTGTAAGCTTACAGTTTCAGGTTCTATTTCACTCCCCTCTCGGGGTTCTTTTCACCTTTCCCTCACGGTACTGAGTTCACTATCGGTCGCCAATGAATATTTAGCCTTGGAAGGTGGTCCCCCCAAATTCCCAACGAATTCCACGTGCTCGGTGGTACTCGGGATCCTTTACCGGAGATCAGATTTTTTCGCCCACAGGGCTATCACCTTCTCTGGCAGGCCTTTCCAGACCCTTCAGCTAAAATCTGATTTTGTAACTCCGTGGAACTGTTCCAGCAGTTCCTGAAAGTCCCATGACCCCCTCTGTACAAAGACTGGAATCTTTAACATACAAAGGGTTTAGGCTTCTCCCCGTTCGCTCGCCGCTACTGAGGGAATCTCACTTGATTTCTTTTCCTGAGGGTACTGAGATGTTTCACTTCCCCCCGTTCGCTCTCTGAAAGCTATGTATTCACTTTCAGGTGCCGGATATACCGGCAGGTTTACCCATTCGGACATCTTCGGATCACAGTGTGTGTGCCACTCCCCGAAGCTTATCGCAGCTTGCCACGTCCTTCATCGCTTTTTGGCGCCAAGGCATCCTCTGTAAGCCCTTAACTTTTTCTAAATAACACATTCTCTTGATAAATATGCCAAGAATGATTTGAATTGATGAACTTAGATTCACTCTAAATTCAACAAACAATCATTATACTCTGTATTCAATTGTCAAAGAACCGCTACTTTCCAAAAACAAAGTCTGTTTCTACTTTCTAGGGAATCAGGCTTTACTCAGGAAAACAGTAATTTGTAAATCTAGGAGAGGACTCCCCAAATGTCAATCATCCTTTAAATTTTTCTGATTTTACGCAAAGCGGCATGACTCTCTTAGAGAAATAGCTGGAGAATTTAAAAAATTCTTCTTGGAAACTCACACCGACAAATTTTTAGTATTTTTATATATGACAAGATACTCCTCCTTCATGAATTTAAAGGGTTCAAAAGTTCAAACATGCGTTTTGCCACAAAGCGGCTGATAGCCGCATCTGTGCCAAAGCCGAACTCACTTTTGAACCCTTTAAATTCATGAAGGAGGCTTTCGTAGTATATGAAAACCCTTAAAAACCCAAACTGAAAGAATATATACCGATTGGGATATAATAAGTTTTAATTATTTTCTTCGGTCATCCAAAATAAGTTAAAACTTGACTTATTTATAAAAGCCTCTATGCTTAAAGAATGAATTACCGGATCAGCCGTCATCTGGAATATGCCCTTATGGCTCTGGATTATATGTCCTCCCGAAAGGGCCAACGGGTGGCCGTGAGGGAAATGGTGGAAAAACTCCACTGTCCCTTTGACCCCCTTTCCCGGGTTCTTCAAAAAATGGCGGATCAGGGAGTCGTGCAGTCTCAAAAGGGATTAGGGGGTGGCTACTGCTTTTCCGGCGATTTGAACGCTCTTTCCTTTTATGATCTGATGGTTATGATTTTACAACCCCTGGAAGTGGTGAGCTGTCTTTCCGGCGATTGTGAGCTTCTGAAAACCTGCAATATTCGCACTCCCATTCGTGTTTTTAATGATCGGTTAAAGAATTTTTACAAAAGCCTTTCCCTTCAGGAAATTTTAAATCCAAAGGATATAAAAAGAATGGACAAGCCTGTGAAACAAAGGCAAACAGTTATAATGCGAAAAAACCTCTCTGAAACCACGAGAAGAACAGGGGCTTAAAGCAATTTCTTCCATAGGAAAAATGAAATGAGTGAAACCGGTTTATCAAAAACAAGTTCTCAAACAAAATCCGCGACCTGGAAAACAGACTCTGTTATAAGGCCGGAAAAATCCCCCTTGCCTGAAAAAAACGGCTCGCTTCAGCCTTTGGATGATACAAAACTAGGCGCCCAAAATTATAAATACGGGTTCGTCAGTCCTATTAAATCTAAGCGTATTCCCAAAGGATTAAATGAGGAAGTGATACAAAAGATTTCCTCTAAAAAAAAGGAACCGGCCTGGGTGTTGGATTTGCGTTTAAAAGCCTATCACCATTGGCTCAATTTAACGGAACCGGAATGGGCGAAACTTAAATACCCTCCCATAAACTATCAGGATATCAGTTATTTTTCCGCTCCCGTTAAGAAGAAAAAGCTGGAGAATTTAAATGAGGCGGATCCGGAACTTTTAAAAACTTTTGAAAAACTGGGCATTCCCCTTTCCGAACAAAAAAGACTGGCCGGAGTGGCTGTGGATGCGGTATTTGACAGTGTCTCTGTTGCCACCACCCACCAGGAAGAATTAAAAAAACACGGGGTTATCTTTTGCTCCATGTCCGAAGCCCTTCAAAATCACCCGGAACTTGTGAAAAAATATCTCTGTACCGTTGTCCCCTATCGGGACAATTACTTTGCCTGCCTGAACACGGCTGTTTTTACGGACGGATCTTTTTGCTATATCCCAAAGGGAGTAAGATGTCCTTTGGATCTTTCCACCTATTTTCGCATCAATGAAGCGGGAACCGGTCAATTTGAACGAACACTGATTGTGGCGGAAGAAGGTAGTTTCGTAAATTATCTGGAGGGCTGCACGGCTCCCATGCGGGATGATAATCAACTTCATGCCGCTGTTGTGGAATTAGTGGCTTTGGACCGAGCGGAAATTAAATACTCCACTGTGCAAAACTGGTATCCGGGAGACACGGCGGGACAAGGAGGTATTTACAACTTTGTCACAAAAAGAGGCCATTGCCGAGGGAAACATTCCAAAATTTCCTGGGTGCAGGTGGAAGCCGGTTCCGCTATCACCTGGAAGTATCCAAGCTGTGTTCTCATGGGTGATCACTCGGAAGGACGCTTTTACTCTGTTGCCCTGACCCATAACAAAATGCAGGCGGATACGGGAACTAAAATGATTCACTTGGGAAAGAACACAAAAAGCACCATACTTTCCAAGGGAATTTCCTCCAATCAATCGGAAAACACTTATCGCGGTCAGGTGAAAATGGGCGCTTCGGCGGAAGGAGCGCGCAATTTTTCCCAGTGTGATTCCCTTTTGATGGGAGACGAAACCAACGCAAAAACCATTCCGGTGATTGAAGTGCAAACCCCCACGGCCATCGTGGAACATGAAGCCTCCACCTCCCGCCTGAGTGAAGAACAGTTTTTCTATCTTCAATCCCGCGGGGTTTCCATGGAGGAGGCCATCTCTCTTATTGTTAATGGATTTTGCAAGGAAGTTTTTAAACAGCTCCCTTTGGAATTTTCCGTGGAAGCGGTCAAACTCATTGAAATGAAACTGGAAAACAGTATCGGGTGAAAAATCAGTGACAGATCACAGAAAAGTCGGAGCGTATTTTAAAGCCAGAGATAAAATGAAAAAAATAATGAATGTTATGCTTAAACCGAGATATAGATGGACAAAGAAAGTTATTTCTGACTTGGAAAAAACATTAAAAGACTATAAGAAAACCTATGGGGAACATGAGCGCCTGTGCAGGGAAAAATAATATGCTAAACATTAAAAATTTAAAAGCTTCTGCCGGAGGAGAGGCCCTGTTAAGGGGAGTGGACTTAAATGTACAGACGGGAACAATTCACGCTATCATGGGGCCTAACGGATCGGGGAAAAGCACTTTAGCTAAAGTTATTGCCGGAGATCCTTCTTATGAAGTTTCAGCCGGAAACATTTTCTACGAAGTGGGGTTTAAGGATCAGGATTTGCTTTCAATGGATATTGCCGATCGGGCCAAGGAAGGGATTTTTATGGGCTTCCAGTATCCCGTTGAAATTCCCGGGTTAAATAATCTTGTTTTTTTACAAACTGCCTTTAATGCTCTTTGCAAACATCACGGAACTCCTCCAATGGATGAGGAAAAATTTAAAGCCTTCGCTCAAAGCAAAGCAAAAGAACTGGAAATAAATCCTGAATTTCTTTCTCGCAACTTAAATGAAGGATTTTCCGGCGGAGAAAAAAAGCAAAACGAAACTCTCCAACTTTTACTTTTCTCCCCACGACTTGCCATTTTGGATGAAACGGATTCCGGCCTGGATGTGGATTCCATTCAAAAAGTCGCTCGGGGAATCCGACAATTCCATAAAAAAGATAACGCTCTGGTGCTTATCACTCACTATAACCGTTTATTGGAATTAGTTCGTCCCGACTATGTTCATGTTCTCATTGATGGAAAAATTCAAAAGAAGGGAGATTATTCCCTCGCGGAAAAAATTGAAAAGCAAGGCTATGATTGGATTTCCAAAGAAATTCATTAATATTTCTGAATACGCCCAATTCAGACAAAAAGGAATGATTCCACCTGTAAATGTGGAACAATTTCTACAAATTCAATTAAAGCGGCATGAGGAAAACGGATTCCCTCATAAAAAATTAGAGGAATGGCGTTATTTCCCCTTTCAAAAAATTCAGAAAGCCGGGTATATTTTTTCAGATTTCCCTGAACAAAAAGAAAAGCTAAAAATCACATCCGTTCACCCCTCTGCCATCACCTTAAAAATACAAAACGGCATCCCCATCCTTCCTAAGACTTCAAAGGGATTTTCTGTTTTTAGTTGGAAAGAAGCGCTGGAGGGAAAGAAAGATTTACCTCCGGAAATAAAACCCTTCATTTTTAAGTCCATGGAAAGTCAGAGAGAGGGGCTTTGCCCCTTAAACAGCGCTTTAAGTCTAAACGGTCTGATTATTTTAATAAAGGAACCTTTAAAACAACCTTTGGAAATTCAGTATTCCTATCATACCTTTCCCAATCAACCCTCTGCGGACAATTTAAGAAATTTTATTTTTCTTCAGGAAAAGAGTCAGGCTCAAATAATAGAAACTTTTTATGGAAATGAATTACCGGAACAATCTCCGGTTCTCCTTAATCTTCAAACGGATGCCTTCATTGGAAAAGAAGCCCATTTGGAATTTATTCGGTTGGATCAAGGCAAAGAGAAAGACACTTACCTAAACCATTTTTTCTGTGAAATGTCTCCGGAGGCAAAAGCCTCTCTCTTCACTTTAAGTATGCAATCCGGAACGAGTCGGTTCTTAACTCATCTCTTTCAAAAAGAAAAATCCGTTTCAGAAATACGCGGCTTAAGTCTTCTTGGAGAGGGGAAATATACGGATCATCAGGTCACCGCCGAACATTTGGGAGAAGAGGGAATCAGTCGCCAATTTTATCAGTCCCTGTTGTTCCAATCCGCCCGTCACATTTTTAAAGGAATGACACGAATTGAAAAGCCTGCGCAAAAAACGGATGCGCAGCAACTAAATAAAAATCTCATTTTAGGAGAAAGGGCTGTGGCGGTGAGCGCGCCGGAATTGGATATTAAAGCGGATGATGTGAAAGCCAGTCACGGTTCTTCCACCTCTTCCCTGGAGGAAAACCGCGCTCTCTTATTTTATCTTCAATCTCGTGGAATTTCCCTCTCTCACGCTTTAAATTTATTGTTATCCTCTATGATAAAAGAGGCCCTCCCTTCTTTGGATTTTAATACCTCTCCGATTTTAGAAACTCTCATTTTAAATCATTTGCAATCCTTACAGCCTTCTTTTTCAAAAACCCGAGAATAAAAATGACCGCTTGCTCACCTGAAAAATTAAGAAATCTTTTTCCTCAAATTCATCACTTTGACAAGTTGGGGGAATCCTATCTGGACAGCGCCTCCACAACACTCAAGCTTCAATGTGTTTTGGATTTCCTGCAGGACTATTATTCAAAGGATGTTTCCAATGTGCATCGCGGGGATCATCACTTAAGTTTGGAAGCCACCCGCCAATATGAAGAGGCGCGGAACACCGTGGCCCAATTTTTAAACGCCAAAAGCTCTGAAGAAATTGTCTTTACCCGAGGAACAACAGAGGGCATTAACTTCCTGGCTCTCACTTTGGGAGATTTACTAAAAGAAGGAGATGAAATTTGCCTTACGGAAATGGAACATCACTCCAACCTCATTCCCTGGCAAAGGCTGGCGAAACAAAAGAACTTAAAGATTCGTTTTATTCCCGTCACTCCTGAGGGTCAGCTGGATCTGTCCCAATTAAAGAACTGTTTAAATGAAAAAACAAAAATTTTTTCCGTTATTCATATTTCCAATGCTTTAGGAACCATCAACCCCATTGAAAGCCTGATTAAAGAGGCTAAGAGCAAAGGGATTTTAACCATCGTGGATGCCGCCCAATCCGTGAGCGTTACAGAGATTGATGTTCAAAAGTTGGATTGTGATTTTTTGGTTTTCTCCGGTCACAAAATCTTTTCTCCCTCCGGAATAGGAGTCTTATATGGAAAAAAGGAAAAACTTTTACCTCTTCCTCCCTACCATACGGGAGGGGGAATGATCACTCGTGTTTCATTAGATTCTTCCGAATGGGCGGACTGTCCTCAAAAATTTGAAGCCGGAACTCCCTTTATAGAAGGAGCGATCGCCCTGGCGAAAACCCTGGACTTTATAAAAAACTCTGTGAACTTAAATGAAATAAGAGCCCATGAAAAAACTCTTCTCCAGGAAGCGGAAGCGGAATTAGCGGATATTCCCGGCCTTCGGATTCTTGGCCCTTCCGGCGAAAAGGCCAATATCCTGTCTTTTGTTATAGACGGACTTCACTCCAGCGATATGTCTTTTATTATGACAAAAGAAAAGGTGGCTGTTCGGGCCGGGCATCATTGCTGTATGCCTTTAATGGAAAAGCTGAATCTGCCTTCAGGAACTGTACGAGCCTCTTTTTCCGTTTACAACCGAAAGCAGGATGTGAAAGCTCTAAAACGATCCGTTTTAAAAGCCGTCAATCTTTTAAGAACAGCTTAAGCTGATAAAGAATACCTCTATTGAAAATCTTTTTCAATGTAACTTCCTAAACAGTGTAAATTTTACATTATTTATCAATAAAATTTAAAACCATCGGAATAATTGATATAAAAATCTATTAAGGAAGAAAGGTTTTGGATCTCTTCCTCTTGTTTTTTCAGCCTAAATAAGCTACATTGGTCAAACTGTGCTAATACCCAAAACTGTTTTATCCAATGTTATTCATGCCGGACTTTCCGAAGGCGCCAGCTTCTGTGAAATTTATGCGGAGGAAAATCTGTCCAGTCTTATGAAATTAAAATCCTCCCAAACAGAGTATATTAGCGGAAAGGATTTAGGAGTAGGTATCCGGCTGTTTTATGGAGATGAAGAACTGTACACTTACACAAATTCTCTGGATGAAAAAAGTCTTCTTAAAGCCTTAAAATCTCTTGTTGCAGGGAAGAAACAAAGGGATTTTCAAAAGCCTTTATCAAAAACCCCTCTCACATTTCCCCTCACTCATGAATTTCCTAAAGAAATAAAAAGTGATTTGAATAAAGAAAAAAATTTCCTGCAAAAACTGGATAAAGAATTGAGGGGAGATTCTTTAATTTCCCAATGTTATATAACTCTAAACAGAATCTATAAAAAAGTTCAGATTGCCAATTCAGAGGGAGCTTTGACCTGTGATGTGCGTCCTTATTTCTCGTTTCATGTTCAGTCCATAGCGGAAGAAGGGGGGCGAAAGGAATTTGGATCTAAAACCGTAGGACAAACAGGGGAATCTCTTTTTTTAAATGAGGATCTTTTAAAAACCACAGGCCGCCAATCCAATAAAATCGCCTTACAAAATCTGAAGGCGGAACCCGCTCCGGCAGGAAAATTCCCCGTTATCATCAATAAGGGATTCGGCGGAGTGATTTTCCATGAAGCCTGTGGACATGGAATGGAAACGACCTCCGTTGCAAAAAAAATGTCCGTTTTCTCAGATAAATTAGGGAAGAAAGTCGCAAGTTCCTGTGTCACAGCTTTTGATGATGGAACTCTTCAGGGGCAATACGGCTCCATCGCCAGAGATGATGAAGGACGACCCTCTCAAAAGACCTGCCTGATTGAAAAGGGAATCCTAAAAAACTATATGGCGGATCGATTGGGGGCGCAAAAAACCTCTTACAATGTGACCGGCAGTGCGCGCAGACAAAACTATAAATTTCCTCCCACTTCCCGCATGAGAAACACCTACATTGATGCCGGTAAATCTTCATTGAAGGAAATAATACAAGACATTGATTGTGGGTTGTTTGCCGAAACGCTGGGTGGGGGTTCTGTTTCTCCAGGCACGGGAAATTATAATTTTTCAGTGACTTCCGCCCGTCTCATTAAAAAGGGTCGTCTGGACCGATCGGTTAAAGGAGCCAGCCTGGTTGGAAACGGTTTGGACACCTTATCCAAAATTTCAAAAGTGGGAAAAGATCTGGAGCTTGCTCCGGGAAACTGTGGTTCCATTAGCGGTTGGGTGCCTGTAACTGTGGGGCAACCGCCTATTTTGGTTTCAGAGCTAACAGTGGGAGGACAAAAAAAGGGGAGAGATTAAAACCGATCCCGTTTGAAATTTGAGGTTTTCTATTTATATAGATTAGCCTTCATAAGGAGGATATAGGGTTCAAAAGTGAGCACGAATTTGACACAGATGCGGCTGTAAGCCGCTTTGTGGCAAAACGCATGTCTGAACTTTTGAACCCTATATCCTCCTTATGAAGGGTGTAAGCTTGCCTTTGTTTAAAAACCTTAAAATCAAATTATTAAAGCATTATGACTAAATTTTTTATGGAACAAGTAAAAACACATCAAATTTATGAATGGATAAAATCTTTTGCCCAAAAAGATTCTGTAGATTTTGACTTTCACGGATTTTGTTTGGAGCAGTCCAAGGTTTTATTTGAAAAACAGGACCTTAAAAACTGCACCTGTTCTGAATTAAAACATCTCAATCTTCGTGTCTTAAAAGGAGATCGCGCGGGAACTTCCTACACAAAGGATTTCTCTAAAAAAAGCCTTGAAGACTGTTACCAAAGGGCTGTGGATAGCTTAAACTTCTCTGACAAAAAAGAAAGAGGATTCCTCAGTAAAAATGAGAGCTATAAGGACTTTTCCCCCTTTTATGATGAAGGTTTTAAAAATTTAACGATAGAAGACAAAATTAAAAAAGCGGAAGAAATAACCAAAGGCAGTCTTGGCATTGATAAAAGAATTCAACCTGTTTATTCCTCTGTAAAGGATTTTAATACTGAAAATTTCTTCGGTAACAGTGAAGGCTCTCAATCCTTTTACAAGGCAAACTATATCATGGCTTCCTGCTATTCATTGGCCATTCAGGAAAACAGCCGTTCGGAAAGCGACAGTGAAAGTTTTGCCAGAAATTATGACAACATTGATTTTAAGAAAGTGGGTCAGGAAGCGGCTCTTAAAGCTTTAAATAAACTGAATGCTATTGTCCCGGAAACAAAAAGATACCCCGTGATTTTCAAAGCCGGACCGGCGGCGGGAGAGCTTCTTTTGTTTTTAGCAAATTTAATGAATGGAAAGGCTGTTTTTGAAGGAGCGTCTTGTTTAAAAAAGGATTCCTTAAGCAACCGACTTTTTTCAAAGGAATTTTCCCTCTATGATGATCCTTTTTCTTTATGGGGCTTTGGCTCTTCCCCTTTTGATGGAGAAGGCTTTGCTTCTGAAAAAACAACCCTGGTTGAAAAAGGAGTCTTGGAAAATTATTTGACTGACTCCTTCTTCTCAAAAGCCTTAAAAATACCCCATACAAGAAAAGCCTTCTGGAATGAAGGAGGCTCTTTAAATATTTCAACAACCAATCTTCTTATGCCGGAGGGAAAAACCTCCTTTGAATATTTAGTAAAAGAGTTCCCAAAGGTGATCATCATAGACAGCTTGAAAGGCGCCGGTTACAATCCAACTTCAGGGGATTTCTCCAAAGAGGCAATTGGATTTTTGTGTGAAGGAGGAGAAAAAACCCCCCTTCATCAATTCACTGTATCCGGTAACATTAAAGATCTTTTTTCAAACATTTTAAAAGTTGGAGCAGACAATGAAATCTATGCAGGGAGAGTAAAAACTCCTTCCTTTTTAGTTCCGGATCTGATGATTGCCGGTAAATAAATCCTTAACCAAACCTGAAAATACTCCGATTAAAAGATTAAGAAGGAGACTTTTAAGAATAACAATTGAGGACAAAACCTTTTCCAAATTTATATTTAAACTGGAAAAAAAGAAAATCTGTGGATTTTGATTGAATACAACTGGAATTGAGAGGGGTTCGTGTAAAACGCCGGATTAAAAGCGACTCAAAGCTCTGCTGACTCTTCCCGCATTATACCATTCCTTAAAAGCCCAGGCACAACCTGCCATACCGGAAAGAGCTACGGCGGCTCCCACATAAAGTTCCGCTTCCGAACTTCCTACGGTGGCAATTCCGCCGCCCGCAACTGCCGGAACTGCTCCCCACGGAAGTCTTGCAATGATGGCTCTCCATGACCAATTGTAGGACTTAACAACATGCCTTAAAGCGGAATAAGCCACACCCCTGTTTTGAGCGGGAACAGAACTTCCTAAGAGCTCGATGTCCTCCCTTGAAAGGGGTGTTGACTCAAGAACTAAAAATGAAACGAGTGAATCTATTGGCTGTACTAAAATATATGGTGACAGAACTTTTTCCCAGCTCTTAATCTCTCCTTCAAATTGTTTAGAGGCGAGGGCCATTTTTTCCAAAGTCAAAAAGGCGGCATGATTTCTCCATCTTAAAAGCCGGATAAATTGTTTAGAGGCGAGGGCTATTTCCAAAGGCGAAAATCCTTCATGATTTTTCTGTCTTAAGAGCCGGATAAATCGTTCCGGACCAACGGCATTAAAAATGAACTCCGCTTCTTTGATTAATAATGTTTCTAAATCAGATCCACTACGAAAATTTTCAGATCGTTCCAGAAGGATAAGATGATAGAGGATATTGTTTCCTTCTCCATCAACCATTCCATAAGCTTTTTTCAGGGTAGACTCATCTATACCGTCCTTCACTCTTTCGGATACTGTCCGTCCATTCTTATAAGCCGCTATAAAATGATTGAACCGCATTTCATGAAGTGACTCTTCCTCTGTAAAAGCCACCGGAGAATAGATACCAAAAGAACTGAAAAAGACGAAACAAGAAATAAGCCACTTCATATAAGCCCCTGCTTTTTGTAAGAACAAGGGGTAATTACTATGGAAAGTGTTTTTTATCAAGTTTATTCCTGGAAAAGTGTAAATTTTTCCGCCTTTTTCAGTAACACACCTATTGTGTTTGAGTTTTGAGAACTTCCCTTTGTGTAAAGAATATCTTTTTTTCTGGAATACATATTTATAAGAAGATGCAAGCCACTCTTCGGAAAGGAAAGAGCTTGGAAGTTCGCTTTTCAGATAACAGTGTGGCAAATATTATAAAATTTATAGCCTCGGATGATTCTACTTCTGTTCAAATGGCTGTTTTTGAAATGGATACACCTCTTGGAACGGATGATCTCCATGAGGAAAATAAATAGAAAATTTTTGGAAAAAATGAATGCTTTTTAAGACTGCGCTCCTCCCACATCTATTTTCATCATTTGAAAAAGTTATGCTCTTTGGGTTTATAATCTTAATGTTTTCTATTTGATTTTAAATTTATTGTCTCTCTCGGGGATGGTTGAAAACCCTCGCCTTTAGGCGAAGCAAGCTGTATGCTATAGTATGTGAATGCGTCATTACAGGCCCGGAGCACACACAAAAAGTGACTTAAAAGTTCATATTGTATGGGTTCCAAAATATAGGAAAAGTATTCTTGTTGGAGAAGTAGCAGTTCGTGCAAGAGATTTGTTGAGGAAAATAGCTTTAGAACATGAATTGATAATAATTTCAGGAAAAATAGCTAAAGATCATGTTCATGTTTTTGTGTCATATAGACCGCATCAGAGCATCAGTAAAATAGTTCAGTGGCTGAAAGGGATCAGTTCAAGGATATTATTCCAAGAGTTTCCTCATTTAAAGAAGAAGTTTTGGGGTTGTCATTTATGGGCAAGGGGATATCTTGCCGTTAGTTCGGGGAATATT
>JAPOOY010000123.1 GCA_026713205.1 Bdellovibrionales bacterium | reverse complement strand
AGGAAATTTGGTTTTAAAGGTTCTTATGTAATAGACTGGAAGCATAATATAGTAAACGCATTGGGCGCACAAACTACAGGAGATGTATTTGTTTTGACTCCTGAAAGAAAAATTGCTTATAAAGGTCCGGTTGATGATCATCATCACCTGTCAAGAACAGCTTTAGAGTTTGAAAATTCCTATCTATCACAAGTGCTGGAAAATATACTCTCAGGGAAAGAGATAGAACCAAAAAAGATACCCTCAAAAGGATGCGTGATTTCACGACCTGTACTGAAAGAAAGTATTTCTTTTAAAGATGTAGCGCCAATAATAAAGAAAAAATGTACAATTTGCCATAATCCAAAAGGGACGGCTCCTATAAATTTTATAAGCTATAAGGATATAGCTGGTAGAGGAAGAATGTTTAAATATGTCATAAAAGAGGGCTTAATGCCTCCTTGGCGGCTTGATCCAGGTACAGGGCCTTGGAAAGGTGATTTAAGCTTAAGCATCAAAGAAAAAGCCATACTTTTAAAATGGTCTGAATTGGGGTTTCCAAGAGGGAGAGGCGCAATTGATACTTCCTTATGGAAGAGAAAAGAAATAATCAAACCTAAACCGGATTACATAATAAAAGCACCTGAAAAGGTCATTGTTCCAAAAGAAGGAGGTCCGTTTTATAAATACTTTCTGATTCAAAATCCTTTCAAGGAAGATAAATGGGTTAAGCTGGTTAAATTTTTTTTCAAAAAGCAAGTTGTTCATCATATGAACATTTTTATTATGAAATCTACCTATAAATCAGGTATGAATCCCAGAACCAGCAATCCTATTGGAATACTTCCAATTTTAGGTATAGACCATACAATGGAGTCAAATTATATGATGGAACTGTCTGAACATGTTGGAATAAAAATACCGAAAGATTCAAAATTAGTTCTTGAGATTCATTACGAACCCATAGGTGAGAAGGTTATTGATAATTATACTAAAGCTCATATTTATTTCCATAAAGAAAAACCGAAATATGAAGGGACTCGTTTAGCTTTTTACAAACTGGATTTAAATATTCCTGCTCATAAACCATCGCATAAAGTTACAGGGTCTTTTAAAATAGAGGAAGATATTCATGCATTTAGTATATACTTACATATGCATCTTAGAGGGAAGGCCGGCGAAATATGGATTACTGATCCAAATGGTGCAAAAAAAAGAATTTTTGGTATAGATCCCTTTTTGAAAGCTTTTGAAGTCCCTTATCATTTTCAATACCCTGTTTTTATTTCTAAAAACTCTACTTTGGAATGCATTGCCTGGTTTGATAACAGTGAGAATAATCCTCAGAATCCTGATCCAACAAAAAATATCACTTTCGGACTTTTTTTAGAAGATGAAATGTTTATATGTGGTTTGGTATTATTATTTCCTACAGATCAAGCTTCAAATCAATATAGATCAAATTATAAAGATGTGGTTTCCACTCCCAAATTAAAGGTAAAACCCAAAGAAAAATAGTATAAAAAACTAAAATGCAGTTCAATTGGTATTTTTCATAAAATAAAGTTCCTTATTCTTTCAAACAAAATGAGAATATGGTAAAAGAGTTAGAATGAAGCGGGTTTTTCTTCCTCAGGATTTTCTTTGGTTTTTAATTCCTTTGGCCCTGGCCGGTTTTCTGGTTTTTTTTCATTTTTTCATTTTTTCCCAAACATGGACTGAGAAAGGGATTGAATTCCTTAAACAAAAAAAACCGCAGTCGGCTATAAAAGTGTTTTTGAAAATTCTGGAAAGAGAACCTTTTCATCCCTATGCTCATTTAAATCTGGGACTGGCTTATGATATAAGTGGCCGTCCAAAAAAAGCTTTGAAGGAATATGGCATGATTTCAAAACATTTTAATCAGGATTCCCTTCAATTTTTTTCATCTTTTAATATGGCGGAACTGCATGGCCGGTTAAAAATTTTAGATAAAGCTCTTGAGAATTATCAACAGGCTCTGGCTTTTTCTATAGAGTCGGATAAGATCAAACAAAATATTGAGTTGTTATTTCAGACTCCGCCTCCTCAGGAGGAAAAGCAGGATAAAACAAAAAAACCGAAAGGAAAACAATCCAAAAGTGATTCAGGTGGAGGACAAGGGAATCAGGAGGATCAGAAAAAAGAGCAAAGGGGAAAATCCTCTCAAAATAAAAAGGATTCAAGCTCATCGGAAGCAAAAGAGAATAACGAAGACAATAAGGAAGGTGGTTCAGAAGATGAACAGCCGTCTTCCGATTCTCAATCTGACCAAGGTCAGTCTCGTTCAGGAAGCGTTACTCCGGAAGGAGATATCAGTAAGAGACAGGCTCAGTCCATAATGGATGAAATTGAGGAGCAGGAGTCCAATGTACGGGCCAGACAGTTTCAACAAAACTCCTTACGCCGACCAAGACAAAATACCAATAAAGATTGGTGAGTGACAGACCAACCGGATGGGCAGTGAATTATCGTTTTGAGAACTGAGTGCTTTTTCGGGCCTTGCGTCGGCCATACTTTTTTCTTTCCACCATGCGGGAATCCCGAGTGAGGAAGCCGTTTTTTTTGAGAGTGGTTTGAAAGTCTTTGTCCACCTTAACAAGGGCGCGGCTTAATCCATGTCGGATGGCTTCCGCCTGTCCGGTTCCGCCCCCTCCCTTCACTGTGGCAAAAATATCAAAGGATTTTGTCAGGTTGAGCGTTGTCAAAGGGCTGATGGCCGATCGCACCTCTTCTTTTTTCAAAAAATAATCCTGAACCGATTTGGTTTTATTAACTGTAAAGTCACCCTTTCCCTCTTTAACGAACACACGGGCGGCGCTGGTTTTTCGCCGTCCTGTTCCGTAATAAAATTTCTTTGTCTGTGCCATAGGTTTTTTAGGGAATAGGGTAGGGTTTTGGATTTTGGGCTTGGTGGTCGTGTTCAGTCCCTTTATAGACTTTGAGTTTTTTTAACATACGCGGTCTGAGCTTGTTTTTTGGAAGCATTCCACTGACCGCTTGTCTTATGAGATCTTCCGGTTTTATATCTTTTGCCGATCGTTCTTTCAGAGAACCAATATATCGGCTATGACGATAGTATTTTTTGTCTGTCCACTTTTTTCCCGTTAACACCACTTTTTCGGAATTAACAATAATAACAAAATCTCCACCTTCCACATGAGGGGTGAATTCCGGCTTATGTTTTCCGCGAAGGAGTTTGGCTGTCTCGCTGGCCAGTCGGCCCAAGGATTTTCCAGCCGCATCAACCAGTTTCCATTCCTGTTTGACTTCAGCGGGTTTCGCGCTCCATGTTTTTTGCATACATTCCCTCAATTAAGTGTCTAATGTTTTTAAAGCCAAATTTGTGTTTCTGTCAAGCTCTGAACGGAAGAAGTCCCCAATTGAAGCTAAAATTCCAGAATTTCCTTAAACAGCCTCCAAGGAGAGATATAAATCATAACCTGGAACATTGTTTGTCCAATTCCGGAGGATAAAACACCTGTTTTAAATAAAGTCCTTGCCCGGGAGCAGGGGCAAAAGCGGTTTTTCGGTTTTTGCTTTCCAATATCTCCTTCATGAGCTTATCCGGCGTTTCTTCTTTTAGGAGGGCTAATTGACTGCCCACAAGATTTCTCACCATTTGTCTTAAAAATCCATCCCCCGTAATGTCAAAACGGTACAAAAAAGGCACGATTTTCATCCAATTTGCGGAATAAATGGTTTTAACAGTTTGATCCGTGGAGGAGCCGCTGGTTTGAAAACTTTTAAAATCTTTTGTGCCCACAAGGTTTTGAGCCAGATCCTGGAGTGTTTTTAGATTCAATTCCTGCGGGTGCCAATACACACAGTCCCGCCCCACAGCAGGAGGGGAGGGAGTGGTGGAGATGAAAAAACTGTAGGTTTTTTTCTGAGCGGAAAAACGGGCATGAAATTCTTTTGGGGCTTTCCACGCTCCATGAAATGAAATATCCGGTGGAGTGAGATGATTGAGAGCCGTCACTATATTCAGGGATTTCCAGGAGTTAGGAGATATTTCAAAATGGGCTGTCTGGCCCAGGGCATGAACTCCCGTATCTGTTCGTCCTGAACCCACAACAGTTAAGGGTTCCTGAAAAAGATGGGAGAGCGCTTTTTCCACTTCCCCTTGAACCGTACGGACTTTTTTTTGCCTCTGCCATCCGTAAAAGTCCGTTCCTTGATAAGAGAGAAGAAACCGAATTTTCATTGATCTTAAAAAAGCACACTGAGACCTATTTCACAGAGAGTGAGAGTTTTCTCTGTTCCCTGATACCACCGGCACTGTCCCTGGAGGGCTATGTCATTGAGACCATAATCTCGGTCTAAACTGTACATGGATTTTTTATCCAGAATTTTAAAGCTTAAATTCAGCCCGAGGGCAAAGTAGGTTTTCAATTTCATAGGCCCGGGGGAGTGTCTGAAAACTTCCGCTTCTTTATCTAAAGTCAGATTTTTAATACAGCTCATCCAACCCATGCCATACTCCGCAAAGGGGATTATGGCTTCAAAGTAAGAGAATTTGGCTTTAAACCCCAGGTGTGTAAAGAGAGGGTGTTCTTTTTCTTGAGTGCAAAATTCATGTCCTACTTTAAAGAGGGTAGCTCCCAAACTAAGTCCTGGAGCTCCTATATGACTCCAGGGTTCCGGAAGTAAAGCAGCTGTGATTTCAGGGAAATACAGGCTGTAGTTTAAAGAAAGGGCTCTATGACGGGAGGCAAAGTTTTGAATGGGCGTCTTAAAAGCAAAGCTTCCTGTAAATTCATGTCTTTCCGGTGAACTGATAGGTTTATATTGAATATCTCCCCAAGAGGGGAAGCTAAGGGAAGACACTATAAGGGTCATAAAAAGGGATTTAAAGACCCGTGGGTTAATAAATCGTAAGAGCCTTTTTTTAACCATGAACACCCTCCCTTTTCAGAGTGATGAGTTTTTCTGCAATTTGCAATCCATTTAAACTGGCGCCTTTTAATAGATTATCCGCCACAATCCAAAGAATCCATCCATTCTCTTCCACAGGGTCTTTGCGAATACGGCCCACAAACACCGAATCTCTGCCGGAAGTCTGTCGGCCATGGGGAGGGGGCTTTCCCTCCTCTTGTATTTTAATCAGTGGGGCTTTGGAAAGCGCTTCTTTCAAGTCCTTCAAAGAGGTGGGAGGGTTGTGAAAAGTGAGCCACACAACCAGTCCATGGGAATTAAGAGTGGGAACTCGTAAAGTAAAGGCGGAGATTTTTAAATCAGGAAGTTCCAGAATTTTTTTTGATTCTGTCATAATTTTTTCCTCTTCCTCGCAAAACCCTTCGTCGTTTATGGCTCCTATGTAAGGGACACAGTTAAAAGCCGCGCTTAAGTCGTCTTTTTCATAATTTTCCCGTCCCTCTAAAATAGCACGGGATTCTTCCTTTAAATTATCCAGAGCTTTTTTACCTGCTCCGCTAATAGATTGAAGACTAGCCACTCGAACACTTTTCAGTTGAAAAGATTTTTGGAGGGGGGCCAGGGCAGTCACCAGTTGAATGGTGGTGCAATTGGGATTGGCAATAATTTGGGGTTTATATTGTAAAAGGTGACTGTTGATCTCCGGAACCACCAGGGGGATGGCAGGATCTTCGCGAAAAGCGGAGGAGTTATCTATAACAATGGCTTTTCGTTTTACCGCTTCTTCAGCCCACTTTCGGCTTACATCAGCTCCCGCAGAAAAAAAGCATATATCCAAGCCTTTAAACCCCTCTGAAGACAAAGGTTGTGTGTGCAGAGCTTTTTTATTAAAAAAAAGAGAGGTTTGAGATCGGGAAAAGAGGCGTAATTCTTCAAAGGATGCGGGCAATCGGGCCAAAAGTTTTAAAAACCTTTGGCCTACAAGACCTGTTGCTCCCACAATCCCCAGCTTCATACTGAACATTCTTATAAAGGAACTTGGGAAAATATGCAACACTCCTTAGGAAACTTCACGATTAAACCGAAATAGTTTAGTGGAGGGGTTTTATGACTTTGTGGAGCGTGCTAAAATCTCCGTTTGCGGGCAGGACATAGTTTTTAATTCCCTTTTTAGTTATAGAAATTTCCTTATTGTGCCACAGAGGAATAATGGCTATATCCTCATTGATAAGAGACTGCACTTTGTCATAAATTTTTTTTCTTTCCCATGGATTTTTTTCCCTTAGTCCTTTTTCCAACAGTTCATCCAGAATCCTGTTATCATAAAAACTTCTGTTTCGGCCTTTGGGAGCTTGGTTTTTACTATGAAAGGCCAGGTTATAAATATCCGGATCGGTGACTCCCACCCATTTCAAAAAGGCCATATCAAATTGTCCCCGAGAGAGGTCCTCATAAAAAGTGCCCCATTCCGCTGTTCCCAATGAGATTTTCAGTCCGGTTTTGTTAAGTTGACTGACAAGCACTGTGGCTTTGTCCCGGGAATTTTGATTGTTGGAACAGGCTAATGAAAGCGTTATGTTTTCCAACTTGTGTTTTTGAATGATTTGTCGGGCTTTTTCAGGATCAAAGGGAGGATTGGCTAGTGTTTTATTGAAAAAGAAATTTTGTGGAGAGATAAGAGATACAGCGAGAAGACCATAGCCCTTTAGCTTGTATTGAATGATTTCCTCCCGATGGATGGCCTGGGATAGAGCCTTTCTAACTTCTTTATTTTTTAAATAGGGATTTTTTAAATTTAAAAGCAAATAAGCTGTGGAAAGCCCCTGGGCTGATAGAATTTGAAAATCTTTTTCAGAAAAAAGAAAAGTCTTTTCCGGTGAAACAACGGAAGGGGCGATATCCACTTCTCCGGCTAAAATTTTCTGCACACGGGTGATAGCGTCCCGTATAATTAAAAAGGAAATGTATTTTGGAAGATTTGGCTCAGATGGGAATCTTCTTTCCAGTACAATTTTCCGACTGGTTTTCTTTTTCAGTTTAAAAATGCCGGTTCCTATTGGATTTTTATGAAAATCTTTTTTTAGGGCTTCTTTTTTTGGTAGAATTTTTATAATTGGAAGATCGGCGGACAAGAAAACCGCTGAAAATTTCTTCAGGGAAATTTGAAGTTTTAAGATGCCTTTTTCTCTCTCAACATGAATGGATTCTATGTTTTTAAAAGCGGAGTGAAAGGGGCTGGAGGTTTTTTGAAACTCATCAAAAGTGAATAAAAGATCATCTCTTGTAACGGGCCTTCCATTTGAAAAGGTCAGGTCTTTTAGGAAAAAGGTGTATGTCCGGTTTTTTTGAATCCAGCTTTTAGCTCCGTCCGGCTGTATTTTTAAATCCGGTCCTATTTTCACTAATCCATGAAAGAGCAAACCGGCCAGTCGCATTCCATTGGCATCCGTGGCTTTCCGTGGGTCCAGGGTTTTCGGCTCCGAATCCAGAGCGACTGTTAAAGTGTCTGAAGGTATTGGATTTGGTTTGCAATGGCAGAGAATAAGGAAAATTATTGCGGGAAAAAGATATATTTTTAATTGGTTCATTATCCCTCATTTCAACTGTATGTTTGTGATCTTTGCTTCTTCCCGATGGTCACTGAACAGAAAAGTCCTCAGTAGGATGTTCAAAGAATTATCGTAAGAAATGTTACCAAAATTAAACCGTCTTGAATATAGCAGACTCCCAGCAGTACACAAAGGGTCATTCATGTATTGTGACAGAACGACCCGAAAAAAATTGTACACCCTACATTCACGCATTGCTATGTTCCTCCCTTGTTAAAACTCCTCTCCAGCCCTCCACTCCATCCATAACCACCCACATACCCCATTCCTGACCACCTCCGCTTGGGGTGGTCAGGAATGGGGTATGTGGAAAAGCCTGTATTTATAGGACTTACAGAGATTTGAAAAAACCCAAGTAGAGGGGGTAATTGTGCAAATTCTTGCCTCAAAAGAGCTTGAAATTATTAGAAATGGTGCTTAGAAGAAAACTCTTCTAGTCATAAATTCTCAAAATTGAACTCTTTTTTTATAATTTGGACGACTACTTTTAATCTTTTAGAAGAAATTTTAGAGAAAAGTTTTGTTTTAGGCTAAAGTAAGATTTGACATGTATTAGCTTATAGATTAACTTCCTTCTCAGGAAAAGGAAAGATAATATGTCGCAAAAAGAAGTTTCATTAGGCCTGAAGAAAGCATATCTGAAGAGAGAAAAGGACTTTTACAAAAGATAGATGAGGCAAACGAATTACTTTGTTCAGAGATAAGAAATAAAGTTCTATCATCAAAAACAAGCAGTAACGAATTAGCAAAAATCAATCAAGCTGTAATTACAATTATAAGTTTAAAAAATATTTGAATTTCCTTTAAATATATGGTTCATAGTGATATAATGAAAAAGACAGAAAAGGGAATATGGCAAAAAACTATCATGTAGTAAAAAAGGGTTCAGGTTGGTCTGTAAAAAGAGCAGGCAAAACTCTCTCTTCACACAAAACACAAGGAAATGCTATTACTAACGCTGTAATAAAGGCAAGAATAAGGCAAACGGAAGTAGTCGTTCACGGAAGAGATGGAAAAATACGATCAAAAGATTCTTACGGTAACGACCCTAATCCGCCAAGAGATAAAGAATATTAAATAAATAAAAATGCAACAACTTTTACAGAACTTTTTAGCAGAATATGGTATTCTAGGTCTTATCATAATAGTTTTATTTGGATATCTTAAAATTGAACTTAATAATCTTAAAGAAAGACACAGAGAACTTAGAGAAGATTGTAAAGATTGGAATAATCTACTTTCAGGAACAGTAATAAAGGTGGTATCCAAAAATGGAAAAAAAGAGTAGATTTTTTTATAAAGTTTGGCCTGATCGGTCAAGAATGGATATTATTTTCAAAGAAGCATCTGATGTTATTATAGTGCAAAATGTTATAGAAAATTCTATTTATGAAAAAAAAATGTATGAAGAAGAAAAGATATTCAGATTAAAAAAATTGAATCCAGATATTTTAAAACTACTTAATGAAAGAGGTTTCCAAGAAGACATAAAACCTTATAGGGAACAAAATGAATAATAGAGGAACAAACAGACCTATCTTCAATACATTTCAGAAATTCAAAATTGTTTCTTAATATGAGACCTAAAAAATACAAGTCATTCACTTCTACCGAAAAAAATGTACCATTATATTTTTGTATATTGATAATGTTACTTACATTCTTATTTACTTTCTGGGCACCTTAAGAGATTCCTTATAAAGATACCTATAGATTAGCTCATCTCTGCATTTGCTTCTACATCTTAGATCTTTTTAGAAGAATTTTTGGAGTCAAAATAACTAAGCGATCTGGAATTATACTTGTATTACTAAGACTCTTCATTTTGAGTTTTGAATTTCAATGAAGCAATTTTCTTTTCCAGTTTAAGAAAATTTTCATTTTCCTGTATCATTTTATCATTCCAATCAAAATATGCTGGAGATAGGTTTGAAGTATTCCATGTTCTCACTAGATAATCCCTAAATATTTTTACTCGTTCAATGCGTTTAGCTATTGCAAAATCTTCCAGTCCAACTTGAATTGTTTTTAACACGCTATTATCAAGTATTGGAGTATCAAAAACCATGGCATCTAAATATGCAAAAGTGTTTACCCATTTCTTAGTATGATAAGCACCTAAAGATGTAATACGGAATACAAAAGGCATACTGTCAACAAAACTGTCAGAATCTTTCTCTTCAAAGGTAATTCTTTCAGCATTTTCTATCAACTTTCTGTCTGTTAAAAGACGAAGCTTTCCTTTGATTTGTTGTAGAACGAAACCCCATGATTGCATTTCATTTATGATATCTTTTGTTGTAGTGAAGCCATCTTTGTCTTTCGATGATTCTCCGCAATTTAAAAACTCTAATATCATCGTTGCTAAAAAATGTTCTTTTTCATCTGGATATTGCACATCAAATAAATTCATTGCCATAGATGAGTCTGGATTATAATGTGAAAAGTCTCCCAATATAGCTGCCTTAGAAAATTCATGAATAGGAATTATATATTTTTCTCCTTTTTTCTTAAACTCAATTATTTTTTTTGCATTGATGTTAGGGCTTCCAATGAACTTCATAATAAACTCAATTACAGACCTGATATTTCCTCCTGTGATATTTGAAAGGATTTCACGAATGGCTTTATTTTCCTCTATAGAATCTAATAGGACTTTTAGGAATAATGATAAATTATCCATATTTACGGTTATTTTTTGCATTTTTTCAGATGAAACTCTACCTTCCGATACACTGAGTGCAAACTCCAATCTTTTTTTAATTACCAACTCTGGACGAGGTGGAGCTATTGTAAAAACACGATGAGAATAGGCTGAAAATGCACCAGATCTTTTTGATTGAAAAAATGTTTGGGGACGCACTGACATGAAAACCATTGCATTCCATTCACTTGCAAACTCTTGAGCAGCGATAAATGCAGCCTGCTGCATTTCGGTTGGACGTTGATCAGAATTATCTAAAATTAAAATCACTTGTTGTTTTCGAGCCTTAGCCAAATGTTCTATACACCTTTTAAGATGAGTTGGCTTATCATTTAAAAGTTTAGCAAGCATCTTCAACATGGATTCATTATATTTTTCTTTATCTTTTTTATATGCTTCCCCATGTATACTATTTTGAAATCTTTTTACTTCACTATTATATACTCCACGAACGAAATTTGATGCAGATGTGTCTACCTTGTACTTTGATAAAAGCTGACGATTAATTTCATTTATTATGAATATCTTTAGATCTTTTTCCAAGGCAGCTTTAGAACCTAGATCTATATAAATATTAATCGAATTTTGAAATTCATTTGATGCTTTAAGTAGCATCAGTTGTTTTATAAAGGATGTTTTCCCAACACCGACATCACCTAGAAGAACAATAGGACGTCGAGCAGCGGCTTCGGTAATAACATCTTCAGTAATTTCTAAAGGAGAATCTTTTTTAGAGGCTGGCTTTATCTTAGGCTGTTTCTTATCTTTTGAAAAGAGTGCCGCATACCGCGCAGTTAATAATTTCTTACTCAAGAGGGAATAACGGCTTAGCGCTCCAGTCTCACAGTAACATTTTTGAAAAAATTTAGCTTCAATATCTTTAGTCTCAGGAACGTCTTCAATAATTATTTCTGCGAGAGTCTGAAGGGTAGTTTGCTCATCTGATTGATAACGAGCAGTTGGATATCGAAGTAAATATGAAGAAAGTTTTGGAGGCACAGAAGTATTTGTCCCAGTAGTCAATAAGCGATGAAGGCGCCGTTCTGCTATACCCTCGGGTGATAGGTTTTGCCACATTTTAGAAAAATTGGCACCCATATATTCATGATCTTGAAATACCAATGCTTGGCCTTTTAAAGGAGGATAACCTATGCGTATAGCCAAAAATGCAATCATTTGTATTCCATTGCAAATTACAGCAAATTCGACACCTCTTTTTGTGCAATAATCATGCACTTGCTTTATAGCTTTTGCCGCTTCGGAACTTACTTCCATAATTGAAGAAAGTGATTGGATAGTCTTACCGCTGATATTAGCCGGCAATTCAAAATATGCTCCTTCTTTCTTTGCTTCCCAAATGACTCGAGTTGGACTTGCAAGAAGATAATCAGCAAATTGTCCATCATGATGTTGTTCTAATCTAATAGCTGACTTAGGCCAACCTAAACAGTCTGTTAACAGGCGATCAATAAAATTAAATCTTGTCTCTGCTTCATTCCAGTTAGAGTTTTTTTCTTGAAATTCCTTTAGAAGAACTTTGAGTCCATCTCTGCCTTCGTCAAATGTAATTATAGATTTTAATTTCTCAGTCATAATGTAATTTCAGTTTTCTTTCATCTTCTTGTCAATTATTACTTATAATATACAGGTCCAATTTTGTGGGTACTCTGCCCCTCAATCTAATCCATAAACAAATAAACTATTGAACTAAAAACTGTTAAGATGTCCCCTCAACTAGGATATATTTAATTTTTGAGCTTATATCTAACGTTTCATCGAAAATCTACCCACCAAAAAAGCCCCTGACTACCTCTAAAAACCCATGTAGATTTTCATGTAGTATTATGTAGATCAAAATTGAAATATCAGGAAATATCCTGAAATAAGTTAGATGAAAGACCAGCTACCTGATTTATTAGAAACACAGGGACTTGAAATACTCCCACATTTCCTGAAATGTCTAAACACAGAATTTGCAAAGTTTGTGCAATCAAATGGCGATGGCGGCAGGACTTGAATCTGCAATCTACGGCTGGTCGCCCTTGCTCTATCCAGTTGAGCTATGCTCCGTTTTTCATTTTAAGAAATGGTGGTCAGGACACACAGGATTTCAGGAACATGGAAAGCTTTACAAATGATTAAAGAATTTAATCCTGAATAGCTTTGGCGCTGAGACGGATTCGCCCATTGGATTCCACATTTAAGACTTTCACTTTGACTTTATCCCCTTCCTTCAGGACATCGCTCACTTGACCTATTCGGTCTTTGGAAATTTGAGAAATATGAAGCAGTCCCTCTGTTTTAGGTAAAATTTTAACAAAAGCGCCAAAATCTTTAATCCCTGTTACGATTCCTTCATAAATTTTTCCCTCTTCCGGATCTTCACAGATTCCATTAATGATTTTGCGAGCTTCCTCTATACATTTTTTGTCCGGACCGGAGAGAAAGAGTGTTCCGTCGTCTTCAATGTCAATTTTCACTCCCGTGTCTTCTGTAATTTTATTGATGACTTTTCCTCCGGAACCAATGACTTCACGAATTTTATCCGGGTGAATTTTTAATATCTCAATTCGTGGGGCATAATCGGAGAGATCCTTTTTAGGAGTGGATATGACTTTTTCCATTTCTCCCAGGATATATTTTCGTCCTTCCAAAGCCTGTTGGAGAGCTTTTTCCATGGTTTCAAAATCAATGCTGTCTGTTTTAATATCCATCTGAAGGGCGGTAATTCCCTCATTTGAACCGGCTACTTTAAAGTCCATATCCCCCAGATGATCTTCATCTCCCAGAATATCGGATAGTACGACCAAGTGTTTCCCTTCTTTGATCAAACCCATGGCAATTCCGGCAATATTTTGTTTTACGGGAACACCGGCAGCAAGAAGAGCCATCATTCCAGAACAAACTGTTCCCATGGAACTGGAGCCGTTGGATTCCAATACTTCACTCACAATACGAATGGTATAAGGGAAATCCGCATGTTCCGGAATCACTGGCTTTAAGGCTTTTTCCGCTAAAAATCCATGACCGATTTCTCTTCGGCTCTGACCGCCAAGGCGCCCTGTTTCCCCTACACAATAGGGGGGGAAATTATAATGGAGGAAAAATTGTTTTTTATGGGAGTTAGACAGGTTATCTATAATTTTTTCATCATTTCCTGTTCCCAAGGTGACCGTTCCCAGCACCTGTGTTTCCCCTCTTGTGAAAAGGGCTGAGCCATGAACCCGAGGCAATAGATCCGCTTCGCAGGAAATAGGCCGCACTTGATCAAAAGCTCTGCCATCAATACGGGTGGATTTTTGAGTGATGAGAGCGCGGGCTTTTTCATATTTTGTGTCTTCAAAGACATTTTCAATTTCCTTTTCACGGGAATCCTCTTCTGTTTTAAATTGTTCCAGGGCTTCACTCTTTAGTTCCGAAAGAGTTTTATATCTTTCCGTTTTTTCCTGAATGGTGAGCGCTTTTTCCATTTTCTCTTCCAAAAAGGAGCGAACTTTTTGAATAAAAGCTTCATCTTTTTCCGGAACGGCATAAGTCCTCTTTGGTTTAGAGCCGGTTTTCTCTCTTAATTCCTCCTGCATTTTTAACAGGGGAGTTAAAGAGTCATAGGTTTTCTTTAAACCCTCTAAAATTTGTTTTTCTGAAATAAATTCCGCCTCTCCCTCAACCATTAAAAGACCTTTTGCGGTTCCGGCGGTCAGTAAGCTCATTTGCGGTGGATTTTCTTCATCCAGGGAAGGGTTTATCTTGTAATCCCCCTGTTGCAGTGTCATTTGAGCGAAACCCACAGGGCCGTTAAAGGGAATATCACTGATATGAAGGGCGCAGGAAGCTCCAAGGCCTCCTAATACTTCCAAAGGATAACGGCCATCCGAGCTGAGAACTGTGACGACGACCTGAGTGTCCCGTCTATAATCTTCCGGAAACAAAGGGCGAATAGAACGATCAATCAGGCGAGCGCATAAAGTGGCTTCATTACTGGGGCTGCCTTCTCTTTTAAAAAATCCCCCGGGAACTCGCCCCACGGAATAAAATCTTTCTTGATACTCCACAGTTAAAGGAAAAAAGTCCATATTACTTTCCTTTTGGGATGATACCACCGTGACCAAAACACGATTTTCCCCACAACTGACATATACAGCTCCATCTGCCTGTCGGGCTTTGCACCCGGTTTCCACTTGAATAGTCTGGTCGTCTATAACGCATTTCGCGGATATTTTATTCATAGTAAAGTTCTCCTTAATTAATTGTTAAAATAAAAAAATAATTACTGTCTTATGAGTTAAACAGGTCCTTTCGTCATTCCGTTTTTTTCAATTTGACAGCCTCTATAATACATTTAAGCCTTTCCCCAATCTTCTTGTGGGGGAAGAACTGATGGGATTTAAAAAAATGAATGGTGGGGAACAGAATCTTAAAGCAATATAATAACTAAGTGGTATTCCCATCCGCGACGCAAGATGCTGTCTATTTTAATTGCATTTTTCAGATGCCGTTTTAAATCTCACTGCTGTGGTAATACGGCCGTCTATTTTACCCTCCTAAGGCGACAAAAACTATTTCCTCAAATTGAGCCTGTCAATCACACTTTTATAGCTGTTAAAATCTTTTTCTTTTAAGTAGGCTAACAGCTTTTTACGGCGGCTGACCATCCTCATTAAACCTCTCATGGAATGATAGTCCTTTTTGTGGGCTTTAAAGTGTCCGGTTAACTCTTTGATTTTTTCCGTCAAAAGAGCAATTTGAACAGGGGAACTCCCTGTATCCTTGGCGGAGATTTGAAAGGATTTAATAGTTTGTCCTTTTTCCGTTTTTAGTGCCATAAACCCCCTTATAAAAGAAAACACTTCCTTTGTCCAGTGGATTTTCAGGAAAATCTCAAGGGGTGGAAGCTTTTTTACGAAATTTGCAGAGTTTGTTACCCTGTCATAAGAGGTTATTGTTGAGATTTTTTAAGTCAGTTCATTTTCAGAGGATGTGACTTCTCCATCAGAGGAAGAATCTTGGGCTCCCGCAAAGAGCGGCTGAAAAGTTTTTGTAAAAAGGCCGGTTTTTCCAAAGATCACAAATAGGGAAGTGACAATAATGGAAATAAAAATCACATAAAAAATCACATTTTGTATCCATAATCCGTCCTCCAGGCCTCTTTGTGCCGGAAGGGTGGCCAATACAGCGCACGCCAAACCCCGAGGCCCCATAGCAAAGGCAATGAGAGAATCAAAAAACGGGGTTTTTCCGGAGGGAAAAACAACGCGAACGGAAGCATAACGGGTGACATATATCAATGCCACCAGAAGAGCCGCCCAAAAGAATAAATTTATGGATGAGACTTGCATCATCATTCCCAGATAAAGAAAAAAGAAAGTGCGGAGCAGGAAGGAAATTTCCTTTAAAAGGGACATCTCCTTTTCTTTAACAGGAGTGAGATTAAAGATAAATCCTAAAGAACGGGGAATTAAGTTCAAATTAGCCAGGGTAAAGCCCAAGGCTAAAATGCCAATGGCGCCATTGAGTTGAAACATTTCAATACAGCCATAGGTGAGAAGAGACCAGGCTTCTCCCGAAAAAGGCATATCAAACAAGTTAAGAAAGGCTTTTCGCAAAAAAGCCCAGAGCAAAGCTGATCCGACACCCAATCCAATGGAGATGAAGGGCTTGGCTCCAAAACCAAAAACAAGAGAAGAAGCGCTAAAGTTTTTACTTAAGACACTTTCCAGGATAACTAAAAAAGCGACAATACTGAGAACATCCGTAAAGGCGGATTCCAAGGAAAGAACCGTCTTTGTGTTATCCTGAATGTCCAGGGGTTTTATGAGAGGGAATACAATGGCTGAAGAAGTGCTCCCGATGCCCACACCAACCAGTAAAGCGGTGGAGAAGGAAAAAAACATATTTAATACAGTTGTGGTGGCCCCCACAATAAGACCAAAGGACAAAAGGGATAAGATTAAAGCGGGAACACTGGACTTTAAAAAATCCGTAGCCCGAAGATTCAGACCTCCTTCATAAAGAATAATGATCAGAGTGATTGTAGCCAGAACGGGCCCTACTTTTCCCAGGTCCTGTTGTTGAGCAATGCTGAGTACAGAGGGGCCGGCAATAAAACCGGCAATAATTAAAAGGAGAAGATCAGGAATTTTTGTTTTTACAAAAAACCACTGAAGAACATGACCAATAAAAAACAAGCAGGCCAGGCTAATGATAATAACACTCATGATT
>JAPOOY010000237.1 GCA_026713205.1 Bdellovibrionales bacterium | reverse complement strand
TTTAACTGTTTGTGTAAAAATTTAGTAAAAGCCTTTCTTCTTTTTTCTGAAACTTCGGAAGATTCTATACTTTCTATTATTTGACTGAATTTCCCAGTCACCTTTTTAAAAAACTCTAAACAGATTTTTTCAAATCCCAGAGATTGAAATTCCTTCAAATAATCCATCAGCATTGGTTCTTTTGAGAGGGAAGTCCGAATACAACCACTGATATTAAAATCAGCGCCTATGAGATCATCGCTTTCTATTCCAAAATAAGAAGGATTGTCATACATGGGAGCCAATCGCTTTTGTTTTGTGCTTTCTATGATTCCCAGATTTCTTCCGTGACGATCATTATTGCCAATTAAAGAATCAAAAAGTGTTATTTCAATAAATCGTGCCACATCCGCCGGTTTTGTATGGTGAAACAGAACATCTATGATATTTTTACAATTATGATTTTTTGCGCCTTTAGGTAAAAACTTATAAATGTGATGTAAGGTTCCTCCTTTATAGTCTTGCATAAAATTTCTCACTATAAATGTCATGCTTCCTATATTTGATTTGTTGTATAGGCTCTCGTTTTTTATTTGTTCTTGGATGTTATGTTTAGTCTCATCCTCCACTTTATATTTAATCAAATGATACTCAGGAACACTTAAATTCAGGAGAGAGGCAATTTTATTGCAAACATACTCTATTGCCGGTAAGTCTGGAAATTTCTCTTCCTGAATTTTTAGGATGTATCTTGTAGCGCCAAGATAGGCGGAATATTTGCGATACCGGCCATGATAAAAACTGTCCTTTGTTTTTTTTATATGAGAGTATCCTGAACTGGAATCCGGTTTTTTTGGATCTAAATTGCTGAATTTTAAAGAATCAGTTAATTTAAAATTTTTAAGAAAGCAGACTTTGTGAAGTCCGCAAAAATCCCGGGCTTCTATGATTTCTACAGTTTTACGGCAATGGAGGCATTTCATAATGTAGTCAATATACTACAAATAAAATTTGTAGTCAAGAGACTATATTTTTTAAAAAAGAGGGAGATTAAACTCGGGTAAAAGCCGTTGTTTTTTTTGTTTGCTGGCGGTAGCATGGGCGGAATATGAATATTGCAGTTCCTGTGAGGCAGGTTCCGGATACGGGCCAGCCTTTAAAAATTACCGATAATACATCATCCATTGATGAATCCCGTGTAAAGTGGATTCTCGGTCCTTATGATGAGTTTGCCTTGGAGGAGGCTCTTAAGCTCAAACCTCTTTTAGGCGGGAAAATTTTCACCCTCAGTTTAGGGCCGGAGAGGGTTAAAGAGACGCTCCTTCACACTTTGGCTCTGGGTGCGGATGAGGCCATTCATATAAACATTGAGAAGGAAGTGCGGGATCCTCTAACCTGTGCCAAAATTTTATCGGAACACCTGGGAAAAATACCCGATCTGTCTTTGGTTTTTTGTGGAAAATTGGCTGTGGATACCAATGACTTTGCGGTTCCGCAAATGCTGGCACGACTGCTTGATTTTCCCTTCGTGACAAATGTTAATTCTTTGGAATTTAAGGAGGGCAACTTTCATCTCACACGGGAATGTGGGGGAGGGGTGGAGGAGCTTCTTAAAGCTTCCCCTCCCCTTGTTCTTTCAGCGGACAAGGGGCTTAATCAGCCTCGTTATCCTTCCCTTCAGGGAATTATGAAAGCGAAAAAGAAACCCTTACAAACTGTATCTTCCACTCAAGTTCAGGATACTGTTCCCCGATACCTTAATCTTTCTTCCCCGGGAGAAAAGCCTCCCCCGGAAATGATCTCAGGGTCTCCTGAAGAACAGATTAAAAAGCTCATTGATTTTTTAAAAGAGAAGGAAAAACTTTTATGAAGTCTTTGGTTTTTATAGACAGTACCGAGGAAGGTCTTAAGAAATCCGATTTGGATCTTTTGGGTTTTCTTGAAGAATCCGGTCAGGATGTGGTGGCTGTGGCTATGGGGGTGAAACCAAACTCCTTTTCTCCGGAAGAGGTTCCCGCAAATTTAAAGTCCGTCTTTTTTCATGAGGATTTACGCCATTACTCTCCCTTGGGATTAGCAAAGGCATTAAAAACGGTTATGGAAAAAGAACAACCACAGTGGGTTTTTTCAACAGCCTCTCTTAAAACAAAGGATTTTTTTCCCTGGTTAGCGGCTGATTTAAACTATGGATTTATCAATGAAGTGACAGACATAAAACGGGCGGAAAGCAAAATTCTTGTTACAAAACCTCTTTATGCGGGAAAGGCTTTGGCTGAAATAGAGGCTGAAAAGTCCTTTATCCTCGTACAGGCCAACTATATGTGTGGAGCTTTTAAAAGAGGAGGAAATCCGGAAGAGCTTTCTTTTTCCCTTCCGCAAAATCCCATAGCCCATCAATCTTTTAAAATTCCGGAAAAAAAATCCAAAGACCTCAGTGAAGCGGAAATCATTGTGTCCGGTGGACGGGGTCTTCAGGAACCGGAAAATTTTAAGATGTTGGAGGAGTTGGCCGGTTTGCTGGGTGGAGAAGTGGGGGCTTCAAGAGCGGTGACTGACGCGGGATGGCAACCCTATAGCCGTCAGGTGGGTCAAACCGGAAAAACCGTTACACCGCGCCTTTATATTGCCTGTGGCATTTCCGGAGCCATTCAACATTTAGCCGGTATGCAAAACAGTCAGGTGATTGTGGCTATTAACAAGGATTCTTCCGCTCCTATTTTTAAGAAATGCACCTATGGTCTAGTGGGTGATCTTTTTGAGTTAGTTCCGGAGATGATCAAAGCTCTCCAAAAGTCATCCTGAAGAGCAGCCCCTGTTAAGTTTGGGATTGACTGATTCTTTAAAAAGGGAGAGGCTTGCAGGCACAAGGATTTGATTCTTTTTGTTTTTATGTGTTACTTTTTAAGATAGGTCTAACAAAAGAGAGGATTCTTATGAAATTTATAATTATTTTGTCAGTGGGTTTTATGTCTTATGCTGTTCAAAGCAAGGTCATTGCCACTTATCGCTACACCAAAGCGCCTAAGGCCGTAACAAAACAAGTGACATTGAAAGAGGCCAAACTGGCTTATACGGCTGTTAAGAGGGAG
Organism: Bdellovibrionales bacterium; assembly: GCA_026713205.1. Taxonomy (GTDB): domain Bacteria; phylum Bdellovibrionota; class Bdellovibrionia; order Bdellovibrionales; family UBA1609; genus JACOND01. Next base: position 8,351 of record JAPOOY010000237.1, on the reverse strand, counting down.
ACCTTTCAGCCTCCTTCAAAAAAGCAATTTTTTAATGATTTTCTCAGATTTAAAATGGCGGTGGAAGTGGCCTACCATGAGCCCGCCCTTGTAAAAGGCCCTCAAATTAACAATATGATAGTCAGTCTTCCGTTGAGAGTTTCCTTTGAGCAGGACCTTTATACGGCGTTAGCGGAGCTAAAGCTTCAAAAACAGTTGAAAGTTTTAGGTGAAAAGTCAGCCAAACTGCCATCTAAAACCTTAAAATCTCTTTATGCCAAAGATCCGGAATTTAGTTATAATTACATTGCTGTTAACCATCCTCTCAATCCCACTTCCGGTCAAATAAATGAAGCAAAGACTCGGGCACAGAAAGTGTATAGACAGGTGGTTTCTTCAAAAAAACCTTTTGGTGAACTGGTGGTTTTACATTCTGATGACAAGGTGCTTGGCGCTTTGGAATTGAACCGCTCCCGTGCCGTGATTTTACCTGTGGTTTACAGTCAATTAAAGAAAATGAAACCCGGGCAGATTAGCAAGCCTTTACGTGTTCCCACGGGTTATAATATTATTAAGCTCATCCGTCGTGTTCCCTTTAAAGAGGCCAATGTGCAGAGCATTAGACTGGATTACTTTAATGAGGAGCGGACTCGTATTTCACTCAAATACTTTAACGGTTTAAAAAAGCTTTTTACGGTTAAAATGGTGAATGAAAAACTCATTCAATCGCTGTAACTCTCTGGTTTTTTTCTTAGCCGTTTTTTTTCTTCCCTCCTGCTTTGCCCCTTTTTCCTCACCAATTCTTTTAAAGATTGATGAAAGATCATGGACTGTTCAGGAATTTAAAAGATATGTCAATCTTCACCTGAAAACCAGATTTTCCAATCAAACACCAGTTCTCCCTTCTCTTTTAAAAAAAAGGATGATCAATGAGTTGATTTTAAAGGCTTTAATGGAATCCTGGCTGGCAGAACATAATTTTAAAGTTTCAGTTAATACCCGGATTGTTCCTGAAAAAAATCTTTTGTTACAAAAAGAACTCTCCTTAAGGGATTTTCGTCAAAGACAAAAAGACCTCCATCTTCGGGAAACTTTTTTAAAGCATTTAAGCGAACAGGACTTTAAACCTTCATCCAGGGAGGTTCGGGCTTTTTATAAAAAACATAAAAAAGATTTTTTTGAACCTCCGGCCTGCCAGTTGGAGCAAATTTTGATTTCTTCCAAGGGGATGGCTTTAACACTTTTTCGTCGTTTGGAGGAAGGAGAGTCTTTTAAGCAGTTGGCGCGCCTTTATTCAGAGGGGCCGGAAAAATCCAACGAAGGATTTTTAGGCTGGGTTTTACCTGGCACATTAAAAGTCTTTGATGAAGCTTGTAAATTGGAAAAAGGAGTCTTTGGCCCTTTACAGAAAAGCGTTTACGGGTACCATATCCTCCGGGTTCTGAAAAAAAGACCCGGACGGCAAAAAACTTTGTCTCAATCCCGTGGAGATATCCTCTCAATTCTTAAAAAGCAACATGGGGAAAAGGCATTTGAAAAGTGGCTTAAAACCACTCTTTCAGAGACTTCTATTTATATCAATGAAAAACTCTTGGATCGTCTCTCCATTCAGTATAAAACAAAGGTTCGGTTATGAAGAGTATTATTAAAGGTTTTTTCTTTTTTTCTTTGGTTTTCTCTTTTCCGGGTCAGGCCCTTTTAGTGGAAAAGGTGGTCGCCCGAGTGGGCGAGGGCATGATCTCTCTGATGGATCTTAAGCTTTACAGGAGACAATTAGCCCGAAATGTCGTTCCGGAGTCTCTGCTTTTTAAGCTGACATCTCGGCGTGTTCTTTTGTCACGAAAAGATCGTCTTTTGGAATTTATGGTGTCTAAAAAAATTCTGGAAAGCTTAGTGGAAGAATTGGATTTTCAGCCTTCAGAAAAACAGGTGCAGAGGATTATTAAAAAAATAAAAGGTCGTTTAAAGGAAAAAGCTTTCGCGCGAAGATTAAGCCAAAACGGACTTTCTTTAAAAAAATTGAGAGAGGAAATAGCTCTTGCTTTGAAAATTGATTTTCTTTTAACTCAAGAGGTTGTTTCAAAAATTATCGTCTCTGAAAACGACATTAACAGTTATTATTTTAATAAAAAAGGGAAGAGCCTCTTTAAACATTATGAATACGATATCACTTCCCTTTCTTTTCCAAGAACGGATAAGGGGATAAAGAGCGCGCGTGCAGCTCGTAAAGCCTATAAATCAATGTCTGTTGAAGAGATATCCCGGACTTTTTCCGGTCAACTGAAAACCAATCAGTTGAAGACCGGAGAGATGCAGGGGGTTATGGAAAAGACACTTGCGTCTTTGTCTGTTTCCGATATGTCTGATCCCATTCCTATGGGAGATCATTTGTATCTTTTCCGGTTAAACTGGAAGACTCCTCTTCTCACGCGTGCGGCGGAAAAAATTAAAACCCGGATACACAAATCTCTCTTTGAAAAGGAATTAAAAGAAGCATTAACAAAATGGCTGGAAGAAAAGAAAACAGATTTTTCCGTCAAAGTTCTTTCTCTGCCAAAAACCGCATAGGTCTCACAACGGGAGATCCGGATGGTATTGGCCGTCTCGTGGCAAAGAGAGGATTGCAGCGGCTTGGGCCACAAAAAAATATTCAATTTGTTTTATGGACAGATAAAGCAGCTCCTCAATTTCGGGTGCCTTCTTTTCATGTAAAAACTTTTTCCTCAATTCATCAAGCCTTGGAGACACCCTTTGAGGAATCCTGTCTTCTGCAAATTGGCTCTTCCCGTCCGGCGGGAGTTTGGGTGGAGGAATGTGCTCGTCTTTGTTTGGGTCATACTCTTTCCGCTATGGTCACAGGCCCCTTGAGTAAGGGGTTGCTTGCAGAGAGTTACCCTTCTTTAAGAGGACAGACTCAATTGTTAAAAAAAGTTTCAAAAACGGATAATGTTTTTATGACTTTTTTAGGGAAGCAATTTAATGTGATTCTCTTAAATGATCATGTTTCCTTTTTTAAAATAAAACTGCAGAAACTACCGGCCCTTTTAGAGATGGGGCTGGATTTCAGGAAATTCCTGCCTCCCTCCAGACAGGATAAACCCTTGGGGCTTTTAGGTCTCAATCCCCATGCCGGAGAAGAGGGATTATTGGGCACGGAAGAAAGCCGCCCCCCTTTGCTTCATTCCTTTTCGGAAAGTCAGGTGTGCGGTCCTCTTTCTCCTGACGGGGCTTTTCTTAAGAAAAATTGGAGTCGGTTTAGTTTTTATGTGGCTCTTTATCATGATCAAGGGCTTATTCCCTTTAAAATGATTCATGCTCATAAGGGAGTGAGTTTTTCTTTGGGGTTGCCTTTTATTCGTACCGGTGTGGATCATGGAACAGGCTGGGGTTTAAAACCTCAGGAAGTCTCTTCCGATTCTTTTTTCGCGGCGTTAAAACAGGCTCTTTTTTTGGTTAAAAAAAACCGAAAAGGTTTTTAACCGATAGGAATTGAATTTAGAAGAAAATAGAATATCTTATTGTTAAGATAATTAAATTTTTATGTTTTTTGTTAAAGTAAAAATGAACCCCCTTCAGAAGAGAATAGGGTTCAAAAGTGAGTTCGGCTTTGACACAGTAGCGACTGAAGGTCGCTCTGTGGCAAAACGCATGTTTGAACTTTTGAACCCTATTCTCTTCTGAAGGGACTCACATATCTTTCACACATAAAAAATTTAAAAACTCAGGAGTGTAATGTTTTCCTCTTCTATTTTTAGGGCCAATGATATTCGTGGAGTTTATAACAAAGATTTTAATTTGGAATTTTGCGGTCCTTTGGCAAAGGCATTAAAGGCGCTTCTGGCTCCTTTGGATTCCTCCGTAAAAATTCTTATTGGACATGATTCCCGTTTGAGCAGTCCGGAGCTGGCCGCATCCTTATCCGCCGCTTTGCAGGAAGAGGGAGTGGATACAGCTCTTGCGGGACTGGCGCCTTCTCCTTTATGTTACTTTTTACTGCATCATTATCGGTTTTCCGCTGTGGTGGTTGTAACCGCCAGCCATAATCCCAAAGACTATAACGGATTTAAGGTTATGGTTCATAGGAGTTTAAATGTTCCGGATTCCATATCTTCTTTAAAAAAGATACTTCATCATCAGTCTTTCCCTTCCAGATCAGGTAAGAAAGGGAAGGAATTTTCCGTTGATATTTACACGCCCTATATCAGTTCTTTAAAAAAAGAGTTTTCCCTTAAGCCTCTTCCTTTTGCAGTGGATGCGGGAAATGGAGCTGCCGGTCCTCTGGCAAAAAAAGTTTTTAAGGCTTTTCATCTTTCCCCCTCTTATTTATTTTGTGAGCCGGATGGGCATTTCCCCAATCATCACCCTGATCCCACGGTGGAAAGAAATCTCTCTACTTTAAAAAAAGAAGTTTTAGACACAAAAAGTCTTTTCGGTGTGGGGTGGGATGGAGATGGAGATCGGGTGAGTGTAATGACGGGAAAAGGCCGCTTTCTTTTTGGAGATGAATTGGGGTTTCTTTTCCTGCCTTCCCTTTTGTCAAAAAAGAACTCCTCAAAAAAAATTATTGTGGATGTGAAATGTTCTCATCGGCTTCTTCAGTGTGTGGAGGATTTTGGTGGGGAGGTGATATTATCAAAGAGTGGTCATCGGTTTGCCCGTCGTGTGCTGGAAACCTATCAAGCTCTTTTTGCTGTTGAATTTAGTGGTCACATATTTTTTAATGATCGTCCTGATAGAGGCTTTGATGACGGCCTTTATGCCACTTTGCGATTAATAGAGCTTTTAAATAACAATCCGGATCTGGAATCTCTTCTTCCTCCATCCAATCCTTTCAGAACGGATGAGATTCGACTGCCGTTTTCCCCTTCAGAAATTAAGACAGCTTTAGATTGCGTAAAAAATTATCTTCAAAATAGAGGGGAAAAGTTTAATTCTTTAGATGGAGTGCGCTTTACAAGAGGAAAGAGTTGGGCTTTATTTCGGGATTCCAAGACTCAAAATGTATTAAGCATGATGTTTGAAGCAAAATCTCAAAAAGAATTGGATTTGTTAAAGAATGAATTTTCCCGCGTAATGAAGATTCAAATTCCCTAATGTTGAGGGTTTCCACCAATCGTGTTTGAAAATTCAGGTTATATCAATCCGGTTTAAGTTTTGCAGTAGACCATAGCCTTAGGAGGTTGCGTCTTCCATTACTTCGTGCATTCTCCCCTTGTTTCAGAGAGGAAAAACGGGTAAAAAAGGAAAAGAGAATTTTCCCGGAAATGGAGGTGATTACAGTATGAGTCAAATAAACCAGGCTATTTATGAGGTGCAAAAAACCCTTTTTCAGGAAATAGGTAAGGTGATTGTGGGCCAGGAGGTCATGTTAAGAGGAATTCTCACCGGTCTGCTCTCAAAAGGTCACATTTTAATTGAAGGACTCCCCGGATTGGCCAAAACCCTTTCTGTATCAGCTTTAGCTCAAGCGGTATCCTTAAAATTTCAAAGGGTTCAGTTTACACCGGATCTTCTTCCCACGGATATTATCGGAACGATGGTGTTCAATGCCGCCACTCAGGAGTTCACTCCAAAAAAAGGCCCTATTTTCACGAATATCCTTCTGGCCGATGAGATTAACCGTGCCCCTGCCAAGGTGCAAAGCGCCTTGCTGGAGGCAATGGAGGAAAGGCAGGTCACCATCGGAGATACCAGCTACCCGCTCCCCGATCCTTTTCTCGTATTAGCCACTCAAAACCCCATTGAACAGGAGGGAACCTATCCTCTTCCCGAAGCGCAAAAGGATCGATTTTTATTTAAGGTGTTGGTGGATTATCCGTCCGCTGTTAATGAAATGGAAATTTTAAATCGTATGTCTCAATCTCAAAAGCCAACAGTTCGTCCGGTTTGGAGCATAGAATCCCTTCGGACAGTGCAAAATCATATTCAAAGCATTTATCTGGATGAAAAAATCAAAAAATACATTATTGAGCTGGTTATGGCGACCCGAAAGCCCAAGGAATATGGCCTTCCGGAATTGGAGGATTTAATTGAAGTGGGTGTGTCTCCCCGTGCCACAGTTAATTTTGCTCCGGCCAGTCGTGTCCAGGCTTTTTTTCAAGGTCGGGATTATGTGTCTGCGGATGATGTGAAGACAGTGGCCTATCCTCTGTTAAGACACCGCCTTATTTTGTCTTATGAGGCTCAGGCGGAAAACATTACGGAAGATAAAGTCATCCGAACTTTGTTACAAGGCATTGAGGTGCCCGGCAATTGAACAAGGATATTCTAAAAAAAATCAGGCATATAGACATTCGTCTTCGCCGCAAGGTCAATGATCTTTTTTCAGGCTCTTATCGTTCCGCTTTTAAAGGGCAGGGGATGGTGTTTTCCGATTTCAGGGAATATGTGCATGGAGATGATGTTCGGGCCATTTCCTGGAATTTAATGGCCCGAATGGGACACCCTTACATAAAAACATTTGAGGAGGAACGGGAAGCTCGCATTATTCTGGTGGTGGATGTCAGTCGCTCTTTTGAGTTTGGATCAGGGGATCAATCTAAAGGGGATGCGCTCAGTCTCTTAACAGGTCTTTTAGCTTTTTGCGCTCAAAAAAATAAAGATCCGGTTGGATTACTATTGTTTGCCGAAGATGTGGGAATGTATCTTCCGCCAAAAAAAGGCATTCATCAGGCTTTTCGTATTGTAAGGGAAGTGTGTCGTCCGAAAAAATCCCTTTATACGGATATCAATCCCACCCTGTCTTTTCTCCAGGGTGTTTTAAAAAAACGCAGTTATGTGTTTATATTAAGTGATTTCCTTTTTTCAAAACCCTGGGAGAGTTCTTTAAGACAACTGGCTAAACGACACAATGTGGTGAATGTGGCCATTTCTGATCCTCTGGAAAAAGAGTTTCCCCCTTTAGGGCTTGTGGATGTGATGGATTTGGAAAGTGGAAAAGTAAAAACACTTTCCACTTCCTCTTTGTTTTTTCAGAGGGATTATAAAAAAGCTTTACAGGCTCGTATAAAGGCGCGGGATAAGGCTCTTTTAAAATCCGGAGCGGAGCTTATTTCCATAGATACGGGAAAAGATATTTATGCTCCGTTTATACAGTTTTTTAACAGAAGGGCGGGAGCCCGATCTTTTAAATCAAGTTAGAGGCTCCTCTGGTTTGAAATTTGAGGTTATTTTAAAAATGGTATGTGGCTTTATTCTGAATTTGGTTCATGAAATTTCAAGCATGATCGGTATATACTGGTCCGGTTTGAAATTTGCAGTTTTTCAGAAGAAAGAAAGATTACACCCTTCCTTAAGAGAAGAGAAGGGTCAAAAGTTCAAACATGCGTTTTGCCACAGAGCAACCTTCGGTCGCTACTGTGTCAAAGCCGAACTCACTTTTGACCCCTCTCTTCTCTTAAGGAAGGGCTAACTTTATGTGAGTGGAAAACTGAAAAACTCAAACTGAATCGGTATAGGTGTAGGAATAAATGACAAATCAGTGGAGATGCCATTTTAAAAAAGTTCCGGAAGTCATTACGGTGGGAGAGCCTCTTCTGCTTGCTTGTGATGGGGAAACCCCTGTTTCCTTCAAAAAAGAAAAACTTTTTATCCGATTCCTTCAACCGGAAAACAAATATAAACTGCATGTTTTGGAAGTTGCTCATTTGGATTCCCTGTCCGCAGAGCTTTTGGTGACTTCTTATCGTACGGGCGATTTTCAGGAGAGCTTTTTTATAACGGACGGAGAGCGGGAGGTTTTTGTGGAGGGATTACAGTTTTCTGTAAAGTCTCTTTTGCCTCAATCCCCCCTTTCCCCCCATCCCCCTTTTGGTCCCTGGTCCACATCTTTGCCTTTGTTTTATTTTACCTTATGGGGTTTTGTCGGAATTTTAGCGCTTTTAATTTCCGCATTGCGAATTCATTTTTTTGTTTCAAGAAAAAAATTTTTAAGAAAAGTGGAAAAAAGGAGTGTCGTACATCCGTCAAAGGTTTTTGCGCAGACTGTTCGTAAACATGACGAGAAAAAGAAGGATTTTATTTTTCATTTGGAAAAAACTTTTAAATTATTTTTGGAAAATAATTTTTTTATCCAAGCGGAAAATAAAAATCCAAAGCAAATTATTCGCTCTTTGAAAAAATACTGTCCGACTGTTTATAAAAAATACATGGATAAATTATTTCAAGTGCTGGGGGAGTTTCAGTATTTTCAGGAAAAAACACCTGGCGAGGAAGAATGTTTTAAATTAAAACAAACTTGTTTTAATTTGGTTTTTGAAATGGATCAGGAGAGGTAAATCAATCGTGTTTGAGTTTTTCCTGTTTTTATTTAAGAGACATAAGCCCTTTATAACAGCCTATAGGGGTCAAAAATGAGTTCGGCTTTGACACAG
>JAPOOY010000294.1 GCA_026713205.1 Bdellovibrionales bacterium | reverse complement strand
GTGTTTGAGATTTCCGGTTTTGCTCATGACTTTCAAGGCCAAAGGGAGGTTAAAAGTGAGTTCGGCTTTGACACAGTAGCGACCGAAGGTTGCTCTGTGGCAAAACGCATGTCTGAACTTTTAACCTCCCTTTGGCCTTGAAAGTCATCTCTAAAGCTGGGATAAGAAAACGGAAAACTAAAACACTCTTGGTATAAGAGTAGGATCAATGGAACATACATATTTGGAAGTATTGATATAACCTGATAATCTGGATTTTATCATATGTTGTTTGAATGGTTTTCTTTTATTTTTGTCTTGTCTTTGATTTTAACCTGGATTTATATCATCTGGGAGCTTAGGTCTTTCAGGCGAATTACAGATGTTTTTTTAAATGCAGATGTGGAGTTAAAAAATATTCCGAAGGTGTCTGTTATAGTGCCTGCAAAGGACGAACAAGAATCTATTCGGAAGTGTTTGGTTTCCCTGACAAAACAAAACTATAAAAATTTTGAGTGTATTTTAATTAATGATCGCTCCAAGGATTCAACAGGAGCTGTTATGGAAGAATTTGCGAAAAAGTATTCTCATTTTAAAATGATTTCCATTAACGAATTGCCGGAAGGTTGGCTTGGGAAAAATCACGCTTTGCAAAAAGGAGCTGAGTTATCTTCAGGAGAATATTTGTTATTTACGGATGGAGATGTTCTTTTTGAGAAGGAAGCTATTTTGAAAGCGATTCAGATTTGTGTGAAAAATAACCTGGACCATTTATGTCTTCTTCCAAAGATCAATTCTAAGAATTGGCTTCTTTCTTCTCTCAATGTTTTTTTTGGAACAGTTCTCATTTCGTATTTAAGGCCTTCACTCATTGGGAAATCCAAGAGGTTTTATGCGGGTTGTGGAGCGTTTAATATGGTTAAGCGGAGTGTCTATCAGTCCATTGGAGGACATAATAGGCTGCGGATGGAAGTCTTGGATGATGTCATGCTGGGAAAGCTCATTTCTTTTTCCGGATTTGTCTGTGTAATGGCTTATGGAAGGGACCTTATAAGTTTAACCTGGTATTCAAGTGTAAAGGAAATGATTCTTGGATTTGAGAAAAACGGTTTTGCGGTAATGGAGTACTCTGTTTTTCTTTCTTTTTTATTGGGAGTTTCCATGTTGTATTTTTATTTTCTCCCTTTTGTATTGATTTTTTTCTCATTACCATTGGTTCAAGCTGGTTTTATATTATATTTGTTTCTCATGTTAGGGGTGTTTTTTGAAATCGCAAGGCAGCTGGGCTATAACCCGTTAATCAGTCTTTTAGTTCCTTTTGCAGCTTGGATTTCTTATTTTGCTCAGGTTCGGTCGGTTTTTTTAAATTTGATCCGAGGCAAAGTAATATGGCGGGAGACTGCCTATTCTTTGGAGGAGTTAAAGTCTCATAGAAAGAGGCTTTTTTGTGGAATTCAGGGAAAATAGATAAATGACACCTATGGGTAGGATTGCCTTTCTAATTCTTATACTCCTCCGGTTTGAAATTTTCCGGTTCTTCATAAGAAAAAAGGATTACACCCTTTATAACAGACTATAGGGGTCAAAAATTCAAACATGCGTTTTGCCACAGAGCGACTTTCAGCCGCATCCGTGTCAAAGCCGAACT
>JAPOOY010000210.1 GCA_026713205.1 Bdellovibrionales bacterium | reverse complement strand
TGGCTCAACAGGCCGGACTGGTATTGATTTTGCTGTTTTTCAGCTTTGTATTTTTTAATGATATTTTAAACTGGCTGAACGCCTGGTAAAAAGGCTGTTAAGCGGCGAGCTTTATGTTGAAAAGTCTTCTTATAATCAGGCCAACTGTGCTTAAATCCTGGACAATAGACTAAAAAAGCGCTGAACAAGCGGAGAAATAAAAAAATTATCTTAAAAAATCAGACTTTTTGATAAATCACCGATAAAGTAAAGGTGAAAATAAGGGACTTCATGAAATCAGCTTTAACAGGAATTATTATCCCTCTGTTCCTGCTATCCTGCGGCGGCAACAACAATGATACAGAACTGCGGAATGAAGTATGTAGTCAATTTAACCAATACAAAAGGTGCACAAAACAACTGACCACGGATAAGTTTTTTGAATGTGAAAAAAAGTATGATTTAAAAATGAAAGCTCTCCGAGTCAAATACGGCAATGCCACCATATCAACCATAAAAGGATTTAATTACAGGGATGTCAGACGCTCATTAGACAACTGTGTAGATAAGGTGGAATCAGACAAGCCTCTGGAACAATGGAAGCAATGTCTTATACGCTTTCAAGATAGTGTATTAAAGGGATTTCAGTGCAGTTGAACTGACAATTAAAATCTCTATACTGATCCGGTTTGGTTAATTCATAGACAGCAATTATAAATTTTCTGTTAATCTATAAAAAGTTGGATTAGCTCATTTTGAAATTGTCATAAAGAAACGAATTTACAGTTGATCTTCACTTTGACAGGCAAAAATCAAGACTATAGGCCAATCTTTCTTATATATATATTCAATTTCCACCTAGGCTGTGGTTTACAATAAAATCAAGACAACAGGGAAGGTGACCTCTATGAAACACTCTCTTATCCTCATTATTTTTTTAACTTGGAGTATCTCCGGGTGTTCTTTTTTAGGCTTTCACTCTGATCCTTATGGATTGGAAGACAATGAAGAAATAGAAGAAAGCACAGCCGAAGGGGAAGCTCAGGAAGAGGAGGAATGGGAAGAAGAGGAGGAAGCTGAAGAGGAGGGAGAAGAAAAACCCGGTTTTTTCGCGCGCCTCATGTCATTTGGAGGCGACGATGATGAAGATATGGAAGTGGAAGAGGACGAAGATGGAGAAGAGGGTTACGAGGAAGAGGGAGAAGAACAAACTGCGGAGGATCAAACAGACGAAAACCAAACCTATGCGGATATGGAAGGTTATGGTGATGAAGACAGTGAAATGAATGCAGATATGGAAGACTATGAGGACTACGAAGAAGTGGAAAGTGATGAAGAGGAAAGCCCCTCAACAGCTACAGCCAGTATGGAAACCAATTATGAAAATTCACCTTTGCCTCCACCTCCAACAAAAATAACCAAACTTATTTCTGTAAAGAAAATAAAAACCTCTCCTTATCGCCGAAGTGGATTCCTGGTAAATGCTGTGTATCTGGCCCGCCCGGGTGACACAATAGAATCTGTGAGCCAGAAAATTTACGGACAGGATCGATCAGGGGATCTCTATTCCATTAACCCGCATTTCCGCTCCAGACCTCTGAAAACAGGAGATAAGGTTTATTACCCTTCACTACAAAGGCCTAATGATTCCTCTCAACTCCTTGTCTATTATGAAGATGTAGGACTATCCCCTAACTATTACTCCCTGGAAAGAGGACAAAACATCCGTTCTATAGCGCGCAATCTTTTGGGAAGTCCTGATAGCTGGAAAGAGATATGGGCGACAAACTTTGAAATCCAATCCAAAGGATCTGCAGAAAAAACAGTGCAACTCAGATACTGGGACGGAAGTGGAACTCCACCTCCCCCACAACCTCAAGAAGTTGCTCAAATGCCGGAAGAAACATTCCCTGAGGAACCTCCCCAACAAATGCCGGAACCTCAAAATACAGCTGTAGCGCCTGTTGAATCCCCTCCTCCAATGGAAGAAAATTTTGGGGATCCCCTTCCAGACCCTTCCTCTCAACCTCAAGAAACAGGGATAGTGGAAACAATCAAGAAAAACAAATTGCTCGCCATTGGACTTATCGCATTTATCGCATTGTTATTACTTTTAATGAAAAGAATCATTCATAAACTACGAAATTCAGATGATGAGTTTGATTATACAAAAACATCCATAGATAATAATAATAAAATAAGTATTTGATAAATTATACCGATCGTGTTTGAAATTTCATGAATCAAATTTAGAATAAAGCTACATGGCATATTTAGAAAGTCTCTCTATTTTTGACTGGTCGGGAAGTCTCCCAGACTTCCCGACTGCCAGGATGGCAGAATTCTAGCAGGCCAGGACGGCCTGCCTGAAAAAATAGAGAGACTTTCTAAATATGGCATAGGATATTGTTAAAATAACTGAAAATTCAAACCGGATTGGTTTAAAACGAGACTTGGAGAGGTCGTTACCGTAGAAGGTTAAAAAAAACCAAACCGGAAAATAGACCTATTAAGCGACAAATTCTGAAATAAATTTTTCTCTGATTTGTGTGTAAGACATATTCTGAATATAGGCTCCGGCAGAAAGAGTATGCCCTCCTCCTCCCAAAGAACGGGCAAATGGCAAAATATTTTTTTTCCGCGACCGGATGCTCATTTTAAAACAATTCTCTTTTCTCTCAAGTATCAATACGGCTATTTGCATGGTGGAAACATTCATAATCATATCCAGCAAATCACAAGCTATTCCCAGATCAGCTTTATGTGTTACCAAGTCCGCTTCTGTTAAATGCAAAAGAGCATACTGATTATTATTATGATACTCTGTGTTGTTTAAATAGCTGAAAAAATTTAAATTCTCAGCAGATAGATTTTTAAACAAACTCTCATAAATTTGATCCACATTTGAAATATAAGGAATAAGCTCCGCCGATATGGAAAAAGGAGCAGAGGAGTTTTTAATAAACCGAAAGCATTTTGTATCAAATACAATACTGGTGTAAAGACTTTTGGCTATTTGTTCATCCAATGGAATCTTCAGTGCCTGAAGCAAATGATAAACAAGTTCTCCTGTGCTTGAAGCCGCAGTGTTTATAAAGTAGTCAGGAGTTGTCAATTTTTTATGTAAAGGATGATGATCAATAAAACAGATACGACAGCCGCTTTTTTCAACCAGAGAGTAAAGTGGCTCCATGAGGACAGGATCACTTAAATCAATAGCCAAAATACAATCTGCCTCCTTTAGCTTTAATTCAAGATCAGCAATAGACTGAAAAGGCGTTATAAAACCCTTTCCATCCAAAAAACGGTATTTTTCATGGGGTGTATCCAAAGTGATAAAGGACACTTTTTTGCCGGCCTTTTGCAAACCATACCCCAAGGCACAACCAGCGCCTAAACCATCTCCATCACAAAATTTATGTGTTGTTATGATAAAGGACTGATTTTCTGAAATAACACGGCAAAAAGCCTTCTCATCCAACATAATCATCCTATCGGCTGGAAGATAGGATTCCTATAAACTTTCCCCAATCATTTTCAGTCCGATATGAGCTGTTCCAAGAAAAATAAAAAATCCAAAGATATCCGTTATAATGGTGACTAAAACTCCACTGCTTACAGCCGGATCCTTGCGAATAGTGCGAAGAGCCACAGGAATCACAAACCCGGATAAAACCGCCACAAAAGAGTTTAAAAGCATGGCAATAAAAATCACCGCAGACACCAAAAGAGATTCTTTCCAAATAAAAGTAATAAGCGCGGCCCCCATCCCCATAAAAACACCTATCATTAAGCCCACAAAGCTTTCCTTTAAAAGGGCTTGCGTAAAGGTGGTGAAATTAAAATCCCCCGTGTCCAAACCTTGGAAGCTTCGCTACAAGCTTTTCTTTTTCCT
>JAPOOY010000151.1 GCA_026713205.1 Bdellovibrionales bacterium | reverse complement strand
GGAACCGTCCCCTGACCTGGAAGAAGGACCTCTTTTTTTTCTCTTTCCTTTATTATCTTTTGAGCTGTCACTTTTACTACTACTTCCCGCATCGGAGGAATCTTTTTCTCCGGAAGAGCCGCTGCCACTGGAAGAAGAAGAGTCGGAAGAGGAAGAGCCGCCGCCGGATGTCAGTCCACTGCCTCTTTCCAGATTTTTTAAGTCACCAATAGCCGCCACCTTATAAGCGCCACAGGCAATCCCCCTGTCTTTCCATGTCTTTCCCGGTATTAAACCATGCTCCATCAAACAGGCGTAATAACCCTTAGGCCCCAACATCTTAGTGGCCCATTCCTGAAGCACTTGTCCCATGGGAGAAACGATCACTCTTCCAATCATAATGATCACTACAGCGAGGAGGAGATACTCTACTGTGGCTTGACCTTTCTTTGAATGAAGAAGCATTTTTTTAAGAGACTTCATTCTTATTTTATCGGTAAAAAAGTCTCTTTTCTGAATAGTCTGTTATAATCATGAGCCTCAGTTTCCGGGTAATAAAAGTCTATTCTCGGGAATTATATATTTAATTCCGCAAAATTTTTAAAAACCAAGATTAAGGCTAAATTTACAGCCGTTCATAAGATTCTTTGGTTTTTATTTTTAAAAATTGAAAAATTGCTATATTTGAAAATTTTTTTAAGCTATTTGCTGTGTTAGATATATAATTCCCTATTCTCTAGAAAGAATATATTCTTTGGACAGAGATCTGAATGTTCAAACCGGAATGAATAAACTTCAATCAGTTTGTTTTATTGGGTGAAATGGAAGATACCACGGAGACCGCGGTGTTTTTCGTTTAGGTCCATACCATAGCCAAAGATATAGCGATCATCAATGGCTTGACCGGAAAAATCCGGAGTGAGTTCCAGGTATCTGCCGGAAGGTTTATCCAGAAGAGCGACAATTTTCACGCTTTGTGGAGAACCGGCTTCCAGGTGTTTTTTCAGGAAGAGCAGTTTTCTTCCCTCATTCACAACCTCTTTGACAATGAGAACATGATGCCCCTGAAGAGGGAGTTGAATATCCTTTAAGATGTGAAAACCACCCTGTTGACTTTCTATAGAGATAAAGTCCGGTTGAACCGGAATCTTTAGATATCGTACTAAATCCGCAAGAAAAAAAAGGGAACCTTTCAAAGGACAGACCAACAAAAGAGGCTCTTTTGTGTTTTGATAGTGTTGTTCAATTTCTTTGGCCAATTTTTTTACGAGATGTTGAACTTCTTTTTCACTTAAAAAAAGAGTTGCTCCACGCATGAGAGAATCTCCTAAAGGGTTTTATTCAATTGGTTTGCTTCCGGGGAGGAGGGGAATTCCTTTAGCAATCTGTTTTTAAACTTCTTTGTATTTTTTCCCTCTGATAACTCCCAAGCCAAAAGCAAAGCTTTAGGAATAAACGGGGTGTTTGGATACTGATGCAGGAGGTATTCCAGACGCTTCATGGCGGCCTCTTTCCATCCTCTTCTTTCATAGAAAGAAGCGATTAGAAGTTCTTTTTCCGCCAACAGGGAAAGCAGAAAGTGGATATGTTTTTTTGCCATTTTTT
This sequence comes from Bdellovibrionales bacterium, assembly GCA_026713205.1. GTDB lineage: Bacteria > Bdellovibrionota > Bdellovibrionia > Bdellovibrionales > UBA1609 > JACOND01. The sequence goes on along the minus strand of JAPOOY010000151.1, from coordinate 616 downwards.
TATGAGGATCGGGTTTTTTGAGGTTTTGCAGTTCACGAAAATAACTTAAGGCTTTTTTGGAGTGAGAAAGATCCCGGTCCGCAGTAGAGGGCAGTCTCTTCAGATAAGTCAGGCCCAACTGATAAAGGGCATATCCCCTTTTTTTTGAGGAATAGATTTTAATAAATTTCTCATATTCCTGAGCCGCCAGAGGGTAATCTTCCATTTCAAAATAAATATCCCCCATAAGCAGTCTGGCTCGGGCGCTGTAACTGCTATGGATAAACTGTTTTCTTAATTTTCTCAGAGTTTCCAGAGCTTCCACAAACTGCCGGTTTTCTTTTTGTTTTAAGGCCTTCTCATAAGTCGCTTTCGCGGAAGCCTTTTCTTCCTTTTGTGTGTGAGAACAGGAAAAAAGAGAAGGCAGGATAAAAAGAGCGAATAAAAAAGGCATGAGTCATACTATGAAGAAAAACCTCTTTAAAAGCAATGGATTTATCAGAGAAAGGCTCAATACTTATGTCTTTAAGGCTTTATTGCCGAAAGGAAAAATATTCCTATGGAAAATTAAAGGTTGAAAATAGACGGGTCTCATGTTAAGACAAAAGTCCAGGTTACAAAAGGAGGAATGACATGC
>JAPOOY010000196.1 GCA_026713205.1 Bdellovibrionales bacterium | reverse complement strand
CGACATCCTCTCCCTGTTTCAGGAGGAGCCGGAAGTTTTTCTGAAGAGTCTGGATGATCTTCTATTGAAACAAAAAAATCTTTCACGGGAGCAAATTGATCTTCTTGTTAATGAAAGAACAGAAGCAAGAACTAAAAAAGATTTCAAAAAAGCGGATCAGTTAAGAGACAAACTGACGGCTTTGGGAATAGAATTGCAAGATGCTCCCCAAGGCACAACATGGGAAGTTTCCAAATAATTTGGAGAGAGAATTATACCGAACTGATTTGAATTTTGAGGTTTTCCATTTACATAAAGTTAGCCCTCCCTTAAGAGAATATGAGGGTCAAAAGTGAGTTCGGCTTTGACACAGATGCGGCTATCAGCCGCTCTGTGGCAAAACGCATGTTTGAACTTTTGACCCTCATATTCTCTTAAGGGAGGGTGTAAGTATTGCTTTTATTTAAAATAACCTAAAAATTCAAACCTAAGACACAAGGAAATTTATTTGTTTCTTTTAAATAAAGAAACAATACACCCAAAAAACCCTCTTTTGTTTTTGAGGGTGTTCTCTTCCGTATCTATCGTATTTTCTGTTATCAAATTGTCAGACTGTACTTCTTCGTCAACCTCTGATAAAGAAGGTTCGTTCACTTGATTATCTGTCAGTATTATTTGTGTTGCTTCAGAAAAAAGAGCTTTTAATTCAGAATCAAACTTTATCAATCTGTTTACGCCATTTTGCAAGTCAAGGAAGGCTATCACTTCTCCTTTCTGATTAACTGCAATACTATGATGTAACTTTTCTCTTAAGGCACTTGCACCTAGTAATGGACTGGCTTCCAAATCCACATTAGCTGCTATATCCTGGATATCAGAAGAATTGGCAACTTCCATTATTAAATTTTCCTGAGTTTGGATTCCCGGTCTTATTGTACGATTATGTAGATATGTGCTTAATAAAAAAACTCTATCTCCTTTATGAAAATCAGAAACTTGTAAAAATTGTGTTGGCTTTCTGGAAAATAACCTCTTACCTCCATCATAATCTACTTTAAAAACACCCCAATAGCCTATACCTTTGATAAGAGTTGCTTTCCCGGAATGAACAGTCGCCAATTCTCCTTCCAGTAGATGTGAACTTACTTTGGCTTCTTCGGCTGTTGTTTCTCCGAATTGAGAAACATCATAGACAGCAGAGGGATTCATTCCTATGTGCATTGAAGAGACAAAAACCCCCTGATCTATGAAAAAGCCAGTTTTTGAAGCTATATTCCCTACAGCACGCGCCGCATCTTTAACTTCTTTCGGTATGCTTTCAATTGAAGCAGGAAGAATAACAAGTTTCTGCTCCTCGGACAAAGCAGGGAAAGAAAATAAAATGACAGATAATAACAATAACCTAAACATAGATTATAGCTATACATGAATTTATAATAGAAATCTCTATTTTATTAAAGAATTGTAATTTTTTCCTTTCTGAGAAGCTAGACGGAACGGGTTTCAAAACACTAAAAAACTACAATAACCAAACAAAAATCCGCTCTTGCATCCCACTGATAACCGCTCAAAACCTCTTATAACCAGCGTATCTCGTAAAAATCCTGTAAAATTTTGATAGAAGAGGGGATTTCGGATTAGGTTTATTTTGTCATTTTTAGACCACTTTTGGTTGTTTGGTGGGTTCATTTACCATTAAAATATACTGCTATATTTTTTCTTGTATTCGTCAAAGTAACGAGTATAATAAAAATTATGACAACTAAAAGCACAATGCTGGGGCCAATGGAAGTACAGTTTTTCGCATGGACTCAGTTAGAGAACAAAGATCAAGTTCAGACAGGAGATCTTGTAAAAGCCATGAATCTGTCCCCTAAACAGGAGGCGGATCTGCTTTATAATCTGTCTTCCAGTGGATTCATTGTAAAGCTGTGGCGGGGGGTTTACCTGATTCCTAAAAAAAATCCAACCCAGGGAGTTTTGTTACCTT
>JAPOOY010000208.1 GCA_026713205.1 Bdellovibrionales bacterium | reverse complement strand
TTTGCCACAAAGCGACTTTCAGTCGCATCTGTGTCAAAGCCGAACTCACTTTTGACCCCTCTCTTCGCTTAATGGAGGGCTAACTTTATGTCAGTGGAAAACCGCAAAACTCAAACCGGACCAGAATAAAGCTATATGGCATATGATATTGTTAAAATAACGAAAATTCAATCGGATCGGTATAACTCTCTTTCCGCCTAAAAGCTCAATCTCAATCCGTATAAATCGGGTATTGTAGAATAGAAAAGGAGTGGTATGATGAGCGGAATTGTTTTTAAGGATTTTTATGAATTTTAAACAAAGATTTTTCGGAAAATGTATTTTAGCGGGAGAACACAGCGTGTTAAGAGGCTCTTCCGCTTTGGTCTTTCCTCTTCGTCATTTCTTTATGGACTTGGAATATGAGGAGAGGCAAAGTTTTTTAGAACTTCAAAAGGGAGGGGATTTTCCTGAGGGGTTGGAGTTTTGTGTCAGCCCTTTACTGGATCAGGCTCTCGGAAATCTTGATAAAAAACGAGAGGACTTAAGAGGTGTTTTAAGAATAAACAGCTTTATTCCCTTTGGCGCGGGGTTAGGCGCTTCCGCCGTTTTATCTGTGGCTTTATCCTGTTTGATGAGAGCTAAAAAATGGTTGAAGGATGAGGAGGCCGTGCAAGGATTTTCCACCCAATTGGAAAATATTTTTCATGGCACCAGCAGCGGTATGGATGTGGCGGCTGTGTTAAAGGAGCAGCCTCTCTTATATCAGGAGGGTATTATCAAACAACTGCTTCCTTTACCTCAAAACCCCTGTCGGTTGTTCTTATCCTATTCCGGAGCCTTGTCTTCCACCTCTTTTGCCGTAAAAAAGGTGAAGGATTTTTTTATAAAATATCCGGAGAAGGGGAAAGAAACGGATAAAGATATGGAATATTCCGTAAGTTTAATTCAAAAGGCGCTGTATGAAGTGGGGGATAGGAAACAGCAAAATCTGCAAATAAAGCAGGCTTTTGATTTAGCGGCAGGCTGCTTTATTGCTTGGGATTTAATGTCTGCCGATCTAACGGAACATATTAATAAATTAAAAAGCTGGGGTGCTTTAGCGGCAAAACCCACAGGCTCCGGAGAGGGAGGTTTTGTGATCAGTCTCTGGGAGGAAGCGCCTCCTTCCCATAAGGGTGTGAACTTCATTCCTTTGTTTTGATTAAAAAAATGTTTCCCTTTCTATTAGAGGGGCGGAAGCTAAGATCGTCCTATTGACCGAACGATTATATTTATGGACTTAAAACCTGTATTAAAAGAAAAATTTGGTTTTTCGGATTTCCGCTCCGGGCAGGAAGAAACTGTTAAACTTCTTTTGGATAAAAAACATGTCTTGGCTGTGCTTTCCACCGGCGCGGGGAAATCTCTGTGCTATCAACTTCCGGCAATCCTTTTTTCCGGCAGAACTGTTGTGGTGTCTCCTCTAATAGCTCTTATGAATGATCAAACAGCTCATTTACAATCTTTAAAAATTCCGGCGGATAAGATTCACTCTCACTGCCATTTCAGCCAAAATCAAGCCACCTTGAATTCTTTTATAAAAGGAGAGGTAAAAATATTATATGTTTCTCCGGAAAAGCTGATGACAGAAAAAGTTTTAAATGAGTTTAAAAAACTTCCTATTGAAATGTTTGTCATTGATGAGGCTCATTGTATTTCAAAATGGGGAGCGGGATTTCGTCCTGAATACGAACAGTTGTCACAGCTCAAAGAGCTTTTCCCTCA
>JAPOOY010000106.1 GCA_026713205.1 Bdellovibrionales bacterium | reverse complement strand
CACCTCATTCACATTCATATTGGTTTGAGTGCCGCTTCCCGTCTGCCAAACGGATAGAGGGAAATGCTCCTTAAGCTCTCCCGACTGAACTTTCCGGGCCGCCTGTTGAATCCACTTGCATTTTTCACGATCCAATAACCCTAAATCCGCATTCACCTGAGCCGCACACTCTTTAATAATAGCCAAAGCCCTCACCACCTCATAGGGCATGAGATCACTTCCTATCTTGAAATTTTCAAGAGATCTTTGAGTCTGCGCCCCCCACAGTTTTTCCGAAGGGATGGAAACCTCACCCAATGTATCCGATTCTTTCCGGTAAGCCATATCTTTGCAGTATCCTTCATAAAATACGGGAAGACAAGTCACTGTTCCCTGCATCCGGATTAAGGTATACTATATCTATCATGTTTGAATTTTCAGACTTTTCAAATGAAGAAATATTAACTTCCCTTCCAAAGAATAGAGGGGTCAAAAATGAGTTTGGACTTGACACAGATGCGACTGAAAGTCGCTCTGTGGCAAAACGCAGGGCTGAACTTTTGAACCCTCTATTCTTTGGAAGGGGCTTATTTTCTTTAAACAAAAACCTGAAAGTTCAAACCGGAGGAGCATAGATCGGATAACTGATAAAAACAGAGTGTCTTATATGTCATTTGAAAAAACCTTTTGGAATAAAAAAATTCTTCCCTGGGAGAATAATAAATATGACAGCAAGCCAAAAATATTTGATGTTAATGTCTCCGTCAAATACCGTCTTCAACTGGCAGCTTCTGTCCTCTCTCAAATAGGTGAAGGAAAGCGTCTCCTGGAGCTGGGGTGTGGCAGTGGTCGTCTTTGGAGCCAAATCAACACACTCAAATTAAGCCATTACACCGGCGTGGATTTTTCCGAAACCGCCATCACCTCTTTTCAACAAAACACGCAAGAATTTAAAAAATTTAAACTCTCTTTGTTGTGTGGTGATTGTACAAACGCAGACACTTCGGCGGATATTGTGGTTTCTCTGGGACTCCTGGACTGGCTTCCCCTGGAGAAAATTAAAAAATTGTCTGAAAACCACAAAAATACCTGGTATTTACACAGCTTTTCCGAAAAAAAATTGTCTTTTTCACAAATGATCCATTCTCTCTATGTATTTATAAACTATGGGTATAAAAGCGGGCCTTACTCACCCCATTATCGCAAAGCCGAGGACTTGCTCTCTGTGTTTGGATCAAACGCAAAAATCTATCGGAGTTCAAAATTAAGTTTTGGCGCTTTTATTTACCATCTGCCGGACTCTATAAAGTTTAATAACCTCAAAGCCAATGATATAAAACCTTTTTAAAAATTGAAATGAAAGCAATAAACACCGATCCTTATTAAAAATAATGCTCTATTCAAAAACAAAAATTAAAACACATTTTTCCCGTTTGCAGAGCCCTTACGCCTCCAGGGCAAACTGGTTTTGGAAAACAATGCGAAACAAAGAAAAAGCTTTGTTCCGCAAATTGGCACAGGACTTGAACAAAGAAACTTGCCTGGACCTGGGCGCCGGCTCCTGTGAGTATTCAAAAATTCTTTTGCAAATGGGATCAAAAAAATCCGTATGCGTTGACTTTAGCTCTTCACTCCTGTCGGAAGAAACGGATTCCAGGATTGAGAAAGTCATCGCGGATGTGGAAACCTATGAAACAAAGGTTAAATATGATTTGATTTTATGTTTGGGAATCCTGGAGTATTTGGAAAAACCGGAAAATTTCCTGTTAAGAGTGAGTGGTTTTCTAAAACCTGAGGGAAAGATGATTGTATTGCTGCCCCTTTCCGGATTCTGGAGCCTTGGTTATGGTTTTCTCTATTTAATGAGAGGAATTTCCATTCATCTCATTACTTTAAAAAAGGTCAATCATTGCTTAACACAAAAAGGATTTCGTTTGAATAAAACAGCCACTGACGGCCTGTTTTCCGGATTTTCTGTTTATTCTCTTCCTGAAACTAAGGGAATACAAAAAAATAACAACCCCACTGAAAATTTTAAACTCAATCCGCATAAAATAGAATCATGAATATAAAAACAATATCTGTTATCTTTGGAATAAGCCTTGTGTATATCCTGTTTAATTTTTTAACTGTCAGGGAACCTCAATTGCCTCCAGGCGCAAAAATTGCCAGTGACTTTGGAAGCAGAACGGATGCTCTTGGCAGGAAAAGAAGGAGAAAACATCAAGGTATTGATATTATCGGCCCTGTCGGCACTGAAATCATTGCTATCGCTGACGGCAATGTCCTGGCCGCTGAAGATGAATCCTGTTGGGGCTTGACCATTATGATTGATCACAGCGTTACGGGAAAAAAACCCCTGATGGCTCTTTATGGACATTTGGATGAAATGCTGGTTAAAGAAAATGAATCCGTAAAACGAGGTCAGCTTATCGGTCGTCTTGGAGACAAAGCCACAAAACGCAAATGTGTCCGCGGTATCAGACATCTGCATTTACAATTAGGGCGTAAAATACAGGCAAAGGAAAAAAAAAGTCACTATTGGGGATATAGCTATTTTCTTGAAGACAAAAAAGGACTTAATCCCCATCATTTTTGGGCACACGGACCGGGAATAGTCACTTGTTTTGTTCCCGGAATAAACTATCCTAAGGATAAAATCACCTGGCCCCTTCATTGCAAGCTATGAAAAAACGAATTCTTTTTCTTGTGAATGGTTATGGTTTGGGTAATTCCACACGAGTCCATGCCATTATTCAACATATAGGCCCCGGATATGACATGGACATTTTTGCTTATGGAAACAGTTTAAAATATTTTAAGCAGGTCACGGAAGTGCGGAATGTATTTGAAGGGCTGTCAACGGAGTATGGAACTAAGAATGGAGAAATTGATTTTTCCGCGACAGCGGGAAAAACCTTAAAAAATTTAAAAGCCATCTATAAAAATCGCGAACACATAAAGAAAATAATACAGTCCCGTTCCTACAATCTGATCCTTTCTGATTCCAATTATTCCCCTGTTTTTTTAAAAAACCGACCAAAAATGATTGCCATTAATAATGCGGATATCACTGTTCAAAGCGCGCTAAAAATAAATAAAAGAGGATATTACGGATCGTTTATCACAGAATGGATGGATTATAAGTATCACTCGTCTATTCCGGACCTGACGATAAGCCCTTCTTTTGAGCCTTATAAAGACACAAAAAACATTCGGCATACAGGTTTAATTGTTAGAAAAGCATTTCAAAGATCCCCCAACCCACCCGGAAAAAGGCATCATGTTCTGGTCATGACCGGAGGCGCTGAAGCCCTTAACCAAGGCCTGTCCATAAATCACCAAAGGGATGATTATGATTTATCCGTTATTGGAGATCAAATTCAAATCTCAGGAAAAGCCGGAAGAGAAGGTAAAACCTTTAACACAAGTCATTTGATGAAACAGGCCACTATTGTTGTTATCAATGGAGGATTCAGCTCCCTATCCGAAGCTTTAGCCCTGGCAAAACCCATGATTGTTATTCCTTTAAAAGGCCATATAGAGCAGAGGACCAATGCCCTTTGGATTGAAAAAAACAACCTTGGAGTGATCTCCTCCTGGCGCCATCTTGAAAATTCCATCCTCCTTGTGAAAAAAAAATATGGACACTTTGAAAAGAACTGTTTATCTTATGAAAGACTAAACGGGGCAAAGCAAGCCGCCGTTCTCATTATAAAGGAAGTGGAAAGTGATTCTCTGTGCTGATGATTACGGACAAAATCAAGCTATTTCCGATGGAATACTAAATCTCATTCAAGCCCGAAAAATCAACTCTGTGAGCTGTCTTGTCACTTCCTCCTGTTGGAAAGAAAGAGCCCCTCATCTCAAACCCTTTCTGCAAAATATAGAAATCGGATTGCATTTAACTCTAACGGAGCCAAAGCCTGTCCTTCTTCCTTCCCGATCCCTAAAAGCTTTGGCCATGAGCTGTTACTTAAAACAGCTTAACAAAAAAGACCTCATTCGGGAAATAGGGGCGCAAATGTCACTGTTCAAAGAAGCTATGGGAAAATTTCCTGACTATGTGGATGGCCATGAGTTTTGTCACCATTTCCCCACAGTCAGAGAAGCTTTAATGGAAGCGGCGGAGGAATTTCAGTTTAAGAAAAACCAAATTTATATTCGGGTGTT
>JAPOOY010000207.1 GCA_026713205.1 Bdellovibrionales bacterium | reverse complement strand
TTCTTTTTTGGCTCATTGTATTCCCGTATTTGATGGTTATATCCGCCAGCTTTTCAGGATTGATTTTTTTATCTTGAACAGCAGTAGCTATCCAATCATACGCTTTAGGTAAAGTTCCGTATTTTTTATAATCATAAACAGCGTCAAGAAGAATTTGCTCAGAGGAACTGACTAAAGCCGGTTCCGATTTTTTAACTCCATAAGGCGCTCGTTTTTTCACATCACCCAATCGGTTTTCAACAACTTTCACAAAATCCAAATGATACTGAAGTATATACAGTTTTTTGGAAACCTTGTTATTATACACAGTGAACCATGCGGATACCTGATCAGAATATCCATATAAATTAAATATAGCCGGACCGCTTATTTGAAATCTTGCATTTAAATTCCTCATGTACTTACTAATCACCAAATAAGGGGAAGGGGACCAACTGCCACCTAAAGGAATTCTTGGCGGCACCAAATAAAGGCCACGCCAAAGCTTCACAATAACTCCACTTGAAGATAAATTATAAAACAAGTCTGCTTCCTGCTTGGAGGAAAGTCCTTTTACTTTTGCAAAGTCTCCTGTCTTAACCTGCTCTTTGTTTTCCAGTTGAGTCCATGCAAAAAATTGCATTTCCAAAGGGCCCAACATAACATTTCCTGTTTTCATAATTTTTATTATACTCGACATTTTGACGAATACAAGAAAAAATATAGAAATATGCTCAAAAAATAGGCTGCAAGAGCATTTTTATTCTGAAAAGTCTGATCCTTAAAGGTCAGAATTAGATACGAATAAACCCTACTCGACCAAAAATTTTGACGGGAATTTGACAGGATTTTCCGGGAAATAGAGGGTCATTAACGACCACCAGAGGGTTGAACAGGAGCTTTTTTACTTAGTTTTGGGTTTATTTTACCGTTTTAAAACAGCATTTTGCAATCCTGTCTCCCCGACCACGAAAAATCTTAGAAGAATCAACTTCCATATTTAACAATCCGGCACCATATATTCATAAGCTCCATATTTTGGATTGATGACATATTCGTTTCCAGAAGGCTTTTTGATCCAACAATAATTGAAAGGCACTTTGCACGGGAGATAGCTACATTTAATCGGTGTTTATTTAGTAAAAAACCTACCCCTCTGGGGGCATCCTGAACCGTTGAAGCTGCCATTGAAAGGATAGAGATGGGAGCCTCCTGCCCCTGGAATTTATCCACAGAGGCTATCCGCATATCCTTCTTATTGATCGCCCTTTTTAAATAGGCCACTTGAAGGTTATAGGGGGCCACAATTAAAATATCTTTTGCTGTAATGGGATATCTGTTTCCCTCCTTGTCAATCCACTCAGCTTCCAGGAGCTTTTTATACAGATCAGATATTATCTCAGCTTCCTCATGTGAGGCGTTTCTATTCCCTAACTGCTCAACAGGGATGAAGCAAACTCCTGAATCCGGCAGTTTCTTGTTTAAAGAGGGAGACAGGATGACTTTTTGGGTTTCGTTCTTTGTATCAGAAGATAGTTTTCCGTCATAAAAATTGTCTGAAATAAACTGACAGACCTTTGGGTGCATCCTGTAGGAAATAGGCAGAAAAATCCCTCTGTCTGTAGGTACTATAGTCTGTCCCTCTGTGTAGTATGTCAAAGCGGACTTTCCCGACTCTCCAGGATGTGCCCCCTGAATGGGCTGTTCCAGTTGATTTTGATCTCCAAGTAGTATGATATTTTTAGCTGATCTTGCGGAAGCCACAATATTTGCCAGATTAACCTGGGAAGCTTCATCCACAAACAAATAGTCATATCTGTTTTCCTGATCTTCCCTGGAAAAGAAAAAAGTTGTTCCGCCAACAACATTTACCATTCCAGAGACATCCTTAGATTCAACAAATTCCACTGGATAGCCTTCCATAAAGGATTTTTCACTCTCCTTATCTCCTCTCTTATATACTTTCTGGCATCTGATTCTGATATTTTTTGTATTTTGTTCAAATATCATCTTTAAAACATTCAGGACAGCCTTATGGGAGTTAGAAGTCACACCCACTGTTTTTCCCCTCTGGATTAAATTTAAAATGATGTGGGCTGCCGTATAGGTTTTTCCGGAACCAGGAGGCCCCTGAACACATAAAACAGAATGGTTTAAATTGAGAGCATGAATTGATGCCTCTTCTATCAGGTTTTTTTTCTGTAGTATAAGAGGGCCTTTATGATCTGGCAAATCTGGAGGATACCTTAAGAGCAGATCATGGATACATTTTTTTAAACCAAATTTATTGGAGTTGAGAAAAAAATCATTTGCTGTTTTAAGTAATGACTTAAAAAGATTATTTTTATAGAAATCGTTTGTCGCTTTGGTCAAGGTAAATTTGTCTGCTCTTGGGATATTATTACTCTTTAATGGCTTTAAGCAGAGAGTCCCTTTAATAAGATCCAATTCCACAATTTTATAGGATTCCCATGGATTGTCATTTTCCAATATAAGAACATCATCCTCAACATCAAAACCTATCTCCTGTTCCTTCTCAAATTTTATTTGATATTTCATCTGTGTATTTTTGATAAACCGGCAGGATGCTATGGTATATCTGTCCTCAAACATTTCTTCATCATCCATATCAAAACGGGAAAAATAATCCCACCAGCTTGGTTTATCTTCTCTAATGTGAAATTCCAACATATAGGCTAATAGCTCAGGAACATAAAACCCGGGACCGGCTTTTGAAAGGGACAATCCTCTTTTTTCTATTGGAACGATGGAAAGCAACTGACGAGCCTTTCTCTCACACTCTCCAGGGATACCTTTTCTTTCTTGTTGCTCTCCAGGTGATTCTTCAAAATGGGAGATATATTTAATACTATGTGTTTCTTGCAAGCTCCAAAGAAGCTGACATAAATCCCTTGTTGAAAAGCAATCATCCTTATTATAAAGTTCAATGTTTTTTAAAAAAGGAGAAGATTCCAGAGTCTCCTCTGAATTGAGAAAATGAAAGAACTGAACAGCGGATTCACTTCCTGATTGAATTTGAGTATCCCTTTTTTCATAATAAAGCTTTTCCACTTCTTTGAGAGAGTAGGAGAAGATTCCAATTCTCAGCCCCTGAACAACCACCTTGTATAAATCAACAAACACATGGTTTCTTAAGAGATTATCAACCTCCAGTTCACCAACACCATACCTTCCCATAAGTCTTTTTATTGTGGATGTTTCATAATGCCCGTAATGATATATGTGCATCTGTGGGTTTTTCTTCCAGCGGTTATAAACCCACTTAATCCAATCCTTAAAAGCAGAAACTTCTTTGTCCTTATTTTCTGCCCAAAAACGAACATATTTTGGTTCTTCGTTTACGACATTTCCGTATAAATATTCCAAACCCTCTTCAGCTAAAAAAGGATACCCTTCCATATCAAAGAATACATCCGCCTCATTAGGGGCTGGAAGTATTTCCAATCCTAACCTTTCCCCGGTATGGGATAACACTTTAAAAACAGGCTTATTTTTTTCTCTTGAAGAAACTTGCAAGGAAGCCTGATTCTTAAGGGTTCTAAAAGTTGATCCAGGCATTCCTTTTATTCTCTCCTCATTACACTTTGAAAATTCATCCATTGTATTTATGTTTTTTCGCTTTAAGTTTTCACAATGGGTCTGTCTGATACCTGCAACTAGGGAGATATCATCTAGTTTATGCAGCCTTTTTTTGGCAAAAACAGTCCAGTCCTTATGATCCTGGTGTTTGTTTGGTATGGGCATATTTTCTGGAGAAAAAGAAGAGTGATAATCCATAAAATTCTTTTTTAAAAATTGATAAAAATAAAAAAACTGTCTTGTTTTAAAAGCATGAATTCTCTTATCTTTGGTGATTATTTTTATGGTTTCAGGGAGTGTTCCTTGAATTTCTTCCAATATATCGCAGTAACAGCAGAGTTGAACAATAGCTGATGATGTGGGGTGAGAGGCAACCTTTATGTCACAGGGGATATAACAATAGTCTCCCAGACGAGACTGTCCTTGTTTTTTTTCAAGAAGGTCTGCATATCCAAACATTGTATCTGTTTGAACAGCCGCTTGATAGATTTTATCAACTCCACTTTTCATTGCGGAGATTGTTTGTTTAATACAGTCACTTTTATTCAATTTACTTCTTTCAATTTTAATGATCTTTTCTTGCCTTTCAAGACTTGAAATAACAGCCTTTTCATGCTCATTTCCCATTTGAGCTATGACATCACAAAGGGGTTTTTTTGGATCACGATGAACTTCATATTCTTGAAGCATTTCTTTTGAAGCAACTTTTTCAAAGTGATCCATATAGGATGCGAACTCTGATTCAAAAAATTTGACAATATCTGACGGAGAAAAAATAAGTCTATTATCAAGAATGTACATTGCTTCCTTATTGCATCTGAAAAAACTTTACTTAATACCCCAGAATCTGAGCTTATATTCTTCCCTCTGCTTTGTTAAGCCTGGCGGCTCTTCCACTTCATGGTCAAAAAATATTTCCGATGTCCAGCCTGTATCACTGAAGCGGCTTTGTTTGTGTCTTGGTATGAGGAATTTCATCTTTTGTATCTAAAGCCAGAACCTCTTTTTTGTTCCAAATGCCCATTTTCTGTAAGCTCAAGCAAAAAACCATGAGTTTTCCAATAATTATGTCCGTGTTCCTCTTCAGTGAGATTGAGAATATGACTTGCCTTGCACGCTCCCTTGTATTCATCTGGAGCGATTTTGTACATCGGCTTATAGACTTTCATCAATAAAAGGGTTTTTAGCTGATCTTTTGTTCTTTTCACACTGTCTCTTCATCAATAGCGGTCCGGTCTAGGGAAGACCGGCAAAGGTAACCCCAGAGCCAGGACCGCAAATTTAATTTTCAGCCTGCTATTACCGGTCTTTTTTGCTCTAACATCTTAACCCTAGTGGGTTAAACCGTCAAAAAAAATGTTTCATCTGTGAAGAAAATGAGACATTCAAAACATACTTGAAAATGAATTTTAGAGATATAGTTCAATTTTTTTAACAAATGACTCGCTTAGAAAAAATAGCATCATGCTGTAAGGATTTTTGAAATGTACACCTGGAACATTTTTGAACACATCTTATATTCACCAGCTTTATCTGGGTTTCTTATAATAAGATCTTTGTCAGTTAAATCAGACATTGCCACATCTAATGAGGTGCTTTTTTTTGAAGATAGTTCTAATATGCTTTTCCGAGAAACCCACTTATTCTCATTACCAGAAAGATTAGATATTATTTTTAAAACCTCTTTATAATTCTGATTTTTCCTAATAGTAGCATACATTTTACTAAAAAATAATTTTCCCAATTTTTTTACTGAACCCTCATATAATTCATTTCCATGAAGTCCCGCTTTTACATCTTCTTTCATTATCTTATCTCCACTTGACATTTTGAAAGAGGAATAACCAAGTTCTTGGATCAAATGTGGATAGTTTTCAGAATAAAATAAAATTTCTTTCACTGCTTCTTTTGATATAGTTTTCTTAGGTTTCCCATTCTTGAGAGCCTTTTCTATAATCATTTCTGCTTCATTATCTGGCATTCTATCTAAAACAATGGGAACAAATGTTCTTAAAAAAGATTCATGACTATTTGACAGT
>JAPOOY010000217.1 GCA_026713205.1 Bdellovibrionales bacterium | reverse complement strand
GGATGATACTGAACCCCCACAAACCACGGATGCCCCTTTAGTTCCAAAATTTCAGCTAATTTTTCAGCCCCTTCACACTGTCCGGCAATTTTCATGCCTTTTTCCTCAAACAAATCGGAATATTTAGAATTAAATTCATATCGGTGACGATGACGCTCATATATCTTGGCCTGACCGTAAATATTATACACCGCTGAATCCTGTTTCAAGAGACAAGGATAAGCGCCCAACCTCATACTGCCGCCTTTTTGATGGATTCCCTTTTGATTTTCCATCACATCAATAACAAGATGATCGGAGGCGCTGTGATCACGAAACTCCCGGCTGGAGGCAGAGGGAAGATCACAAACATTTCGGGCAAATTCCACAGCCGCCATCTGCATTCCAAGACAAATTCCAAAAAACGGAACTGAATGTTCCCGCGCGTATTTTATGGCACAAATTTTTCCTTCCACACCACGATCGCCAAAGCCACCGGGGACAAGAATACCATCCAAATCCTTATACACAGAGAGATTTCCGTTAATATCTTCAGAATCAATATAATGAACATTAACCCGAACCTGATTAGCCACACCTCCATGAATTAAAGCTTCATGTAAAGATTGATAACTATCTTTCAAATGAACATATTTTCCAATTAAACCCACATTTACTTCTCTCTGAGGGTTTTTTAAACTTCCAACCAATGCTTCCCATTTGTCCATTTGTGGTTTGCTGTTTTTCAAACCAAATCTTTTAATAACCTTCTTATCCAAATTTTCTTTCATAAGTAAAAGAGGCACTTCATAAATGGTTTCCGCATCCTTTGCCGTGATGACATTTTCAATGCTTAAACTGGAAAAAAGAGCTATTTTGGATTTTAAATCCTCCGGAATAAACTCCCGACTTCGGCAAATCAGAAAGTCCGGTTGAAGTCCCACCTCTCTTAAAGTCTTTACAGAGTGCTGGGTGGGTTTGCTTTTTAATTCCCCAACGGAAGGAATAAAAGGAACAAAGGTCACATGGGCAAAGACCGTTCGCTCCATCCCTAACTCTATACGCATTTGACGAATGGCTTCAATAAAAGGCAATCCTTCTATATCCCCCACGGTTCCCCCAATTTCCACCACTGTAATATCCGCATTTTCCGAACCCATAAGAATACGGCTCTTAATTTCATCCGTGATGTGAGGAATAACCTGAACAGTACGACCCAAATAGTCCCCTCGCCGCTCCTTTTCAATAACCGTCTGATAAATCTGACCCGTTGTAATGCTGTGATTTTTGTTTAAAACCAAATTCGTAAACCGCTCATAATGCCCTAAATCCATATCGGTTTCCGCCCCATCCTCTGTCACATAAACCTCTCCATGCTGAAAGGGGGAAAGAGTCCCTGGATCCACATTGATATAAGGATCACATTTAATAATGCTGACACGAAATCCCCGAGCCTCCAAAAGAGCGGAAAGGCTGGCGGATAAAAGCCCTTTACCCACAGAAGACACAACTCCGCCTGTAACAAATACATACTGCCCCTTAACAGAATTCTTTTTCATAACTCAAACAACCTTTAACAGGCTATTGCCTGCTGTAATAATAGGACCGCTGTTTTTTCCTATCTCATTTTTCTATAAAAGTTTAAACAAAATGAGTCTAACAAAACTTACCTGAAAGGAAAACCCGTATTATAACAATTATACTCCTCCGGTTTGAAATTTTCCGGTTTTTCATAAGAAAGAATGCTTACACCCTTTATAACAGACTATAGGGGTCAAAAATTCAAACATGCGTTTTGCCACAGAGCGACTTGCAGTCG
>JAPOOY010000118.1 GCA_026713205.1 Bdellovibrionales bacterium | reverse complement strand
TTTTCTCCAAGGCCTCCGCAATACGGGAAAAAGAACGAGCTAAAGTGTCCCGACTTCCAGGCCTTTGTTTTTCCAATGCGGGAAGCCAGTTTTGCCTGAGCCAATTACGAAAAAATCTCTCCTGAGGATTACTGGGGTCCTCCAGCCATTTAATGTTACGGCTTTTCACATAATCCACCAACTCTTCACGGGATACGGACACAAAAGGCCGAAGCCAGGGAGAATCAACCGGAGAGCAAATCAAACCCTTCTCTCCACAACCACGAATTAAATGGAGGAGTCTGGTTTCCAGAACATCCCCACTGTTATGTCCCAAAGCTATCCAATGGGCCTGTTTTTCTTCTAAAAACTCTTTTAAACAGGCTCGGCGGAGTGTTCTAAACTCTTCTTCCGTCTTTAAATTTTTTTTTGGAGGAGGAGACGAAATAAAAGGAATAGACCAGGAGGCGCAAACCTCCTTTAAAAGAACTTTTGCCTGATCTCTATAAGATTTTATTTTCTGATCAGAAGAAAAACCATGATGAACATACATGGCTAAAAGAGATAACCGGCAGGACGAAGAAAGCTCTGAAAGAACACCCAGTAAAGCCATGGAATCCACACCACCGGAAACACCCACAATCACTGTTTGATCTTTCACATTATGGTGAGTTAAAAATTTTAATGTTTTATGAAAAAGAGCCTGAGCCACGGGCAGGTCCTACAAAAGGGATGGTTTTCTTACTGGGCCGGAGCCGCTTCCGGTGCTGGTGTAACACATTTTTCCAAAGATTCATAAATCACATCTTCCTTCTCCAATAAAGCAAGTGTATTTTCACTTAACAGATCGGTAGCCTCTTCAACTTTCTCCCTTAAATGAACGACATCAGTGAGCAGAAGATTCCTACTCTCCTCTATATTCTTCAAAAAATTCAGCATACTGGAGAGACCTTGCCGAAAAGCCTGCCTTTCCAAAGTAATGGTAGATACATAATCCTGAAATTTTTCCTCCGCGGTTTGGTTGTTTTCCCTGTCCTCTTCTTCATTCAAATAAACCGACAGAGGATCTGAAGAACCCCTATTTGTCTGACCAAAAGCAAAAGAACTCAAGAAAACGCCGATAAATATTATAAAAAATTCCTTTTTCATAGGCTGTAATATATCTTTTGATGCCGGAAATATCAAGCTTTTCCCCTGTGTTTCCCCTTCCACTCCCGAATTTACAAAGAATTGTAAAAAAATTGAACGGCTCTTCCTGTTCTTTATAAAATTTTAACGAAATTACTTGAAAAGATCAGTTTTTTCTTAATTTTGTTCTCGCGAAAGCCGGGAACGGGAATCCAGCTATACCAACCCGGTTTGAGTTTTTCGGTTTTTCTGATGAAAGAAGGATTACACCCTCCCTTAAGAGAATAGAGAGGTCAAAAGTTCAGACATGCGTTTTGCCACAGAGCGACTTTCAGTCGCTACTGTGTCAAAGCCGAACTCACTTTTGACCTCTCTATTCTCTTAAGGGAGGGCTAACTGTATATAAATAAAAACCGCAAAACTCAAACCGGATCAACTGGAAAAATTTACACACATTTAAAACATTAAAGGCAATGTATTTGAAAAAATCCATCAAAACATATACTATCACTGTTCCAATGAGACAGGGAAAACTATGAGAAAGATTTTGCTCTTTTGTTTTTTGTTTATTTTTCAGACGGCGGCGGCTCCAAACACTTATTATGATATTTTAGGTATATCCCGTGATGCCTCTCAAGAAGACATTAAACTTGCCTATAACAGAATGATCTCGGAATTTCATCCTGATCGCAACCAGGCTCCAGACGCAACACAAAAAGCCCAGGAGATTAATGAAGCTTATGATATTCTTAAAGATCCAAGTTTGCGATCGGAATATGACAGGACAATAGACTCTGAAGAATATAACTATGCCTCAACTACAGAGTATCCCTTTTACCCTATAAGGACAGTAAACCCCGAGGAATATAATTATACCTCAACAGAATCCTTTCAGTTCTTGCATCTGGCTGAGAGAGCTTCCCTATATGGAGATGTGAATGCCATGAGAATGATAGGAGATAAGTTAGTGGAAAGAGGCTCTTTTAGTAAAAGTTTTAAGTATTATTTAGAAGCCACGATAAAAGGAGATGAAGAATCCAGCATTAAACTTCAGGCGCTTTACGATCAAGGAATCGGGACTCCATCTGAACGCATAAAGGCGGGTTTTCATCTAAATATTCAAAAGTGTATAGCCCGTATCTTTCAACGATAAAAAATGAAATGATCTTCAGGAGAAAAGGGTAGATATTTTTTATTTAAAAAAGCAAAATCAAATATAATTGGAATAATTACTTAAACCGCGCTTGATTGCGGCCTGCCTGTTTGGCCTCATAGGAAGCCTCATCCGCACGCTTATAAACATCCTCCCATTTTTTATCTTTCGGGGTTCGGGTAGCGACTCCAACAGATATTGTTACAGGCAGTGTTTGTCCTTCATAAATAAATTGATGCTTTTCCACCGTATGGCATATTCGCTCTGAAATATTTTTTGCAATATCAAAAGGGGTCCTTGTAAAAAGACAAAACTCATCCCCACCATAACGAAACAGCATGTCTCCCTCTCTGACTAAGGTCATAACCAGACTGGAAAGTTGTTTTAATACATAGTCACCCACCAGATGGCCAGAGGTATCGTTAATATCCTTAAACTTATCCACATCAAACAAAATCAGGCATAGAGATTTGCTTTTACGAAAAAACTCAGGGCCTCTCATATTCAAAGCCCTGCGATTGGCTAAACCCGTTAAAGAATCCGTTTGAGCCTTATCCCGCATTAAAGTTGTGGAAAATATCTCCAACTGACCCGGTTCAAAGAATTTGAAAATAATATTCCCGGAACGAATTTGATCATTATTTCTTAAAGTAGCTTTCTCATAAGGCTTAAGCTCCCGATTATCAATAAAGGTTTTGTT
>JAPOOY010000132.1 GCA_026713205.1 Bdellovibrionales bacterium | reverse complement strand
TCAGCTTAACTGCCGGAGCGGCCAGTAATGTTGCAAAACTATCACAAAAATCAGCAGTAACCCTATCCGAAGGTTTTACAGACACCTTGGTAACCAAATATGTTCAGGAAAATTTATAGTTATACCGATCGGGTTTGAAAATTTTCTCAAAAATGAAATGAAGATTTTCCGGCTGAACCAATATCCTTTCGGTAATGCAGACCCTCCCAGGAAATTTTCGCCATTTGCTCATAAGCTCTTTTCAAAGCCTGTTCTGCTGTTTGCCCTACAGCCACAGAGTTTAATACCCGCCCCCCATTTACAATCCATTGCCCTTCCTCATTTTGTCCCACTCCCGCATGGAGAAAGTAGCTGTGAGGAGTCTTATGGTAAATAAATCCCTTAATAATCTCCCCTTTAAGAGGATTCCCAGGGTATCCTCCTGCGGCCAATACGACGCAGGCAGAATGAATATTTTTCCAGTTTAAGGAAGGGAGTTTCCCTTGGGAGACCTGATAAAACACCTCACACCAGGAACCATCCAATAAAGGTAAAAGAACCTGAGCTTCAGGATCGCCAAAACGAACATTGTACTCCAGAACCCGCGGGCCTTTCTGACCCACCATTAAACCTATATATAAAACCCCGCAATATCCATAATGATTTTTTTTCAGTCCCTGAACAGAGGGTTTTATAATAGAATTTTCAATATCTTCCATTAACTTTTCCGGAAGAGATAAGGGAGCTGTTGCCCCCATGCCTCCCGTATTTGGGCCTGTGTTTTTTTCACCCAGCCTCTTATAATCCTGAGCCATAGGAAGAATACAATAATCCTCTCCGTTTGTAAGAATAAAGACGGACACTTCCACCCCTTTCTGAAATTCCTCAAGTAAAGCCACCTCCCCGGCAGAACCAAGGATTTTATCTTCAAAAAGACTCTTTGCCTTGTCTTCCAGTTCTTTTACTGTCTGGCAGACAAACACTCCTTTTCCACCAGCTAAACCATCCGCTTTTAAAACATAGGGAGGGGAAAAATTTTCTGAGGCCTTAAGAGTTTCTGACAGAGAATGGACCACTTGAAAAGGAGCTGTGGGGATATTCTGAGCTTTCATGAACTCCTTGGCAAAAAGCTTGCTTCCCTCCAGGCGCGCGGCGCTGGCTGAGGGACCAAAGACAAAAAACCCCTGCTTTTTCAAAAAATCCCCTAAGCCCTCCACAAGAGGTTGTTCCGGCCCGATAATAACAAGGCGAATTTTCTCTTTTTTCAACCAATCAGAAAGAGCAGACCAGTCTTTCAAAAGAGCTGAGGGAGCAACCCCGGCTGTGGGAAGACTCTTTCGTTCCGGCAGAAAGTAAGCATTACCTCCCCCTTCACTAACAGCTTGAAAAAGGGCATGCTCTCTGCCTCCACTTCCTATAATGAGAGTTTTCAATGAAACCTCCAGGATTTCGCACTCATTCTGTTTGCATTTATCCATATCAGTCAAGATAGAAAAAACTTCTTTTGTTCCGGAGAGGGAGCATAAAGCTCTTCTTTTTTTCCAAAAATTTTATAGCGGCTTTTTGCAATGACTTCATAGAGAAAACGGCCGGGAATTTTCTTAAAAAACCAGGCCATTTTAGGATAAAGCAGGCAAAAAATCTTTTGAACGGCTTCAGGCCCTCTAAAAACTTGACCCTTATAAAATAAAACAAGGTATTTTAGATCGGTTCGATCTTGTTCCGCCAACATGTCCTTTGCCGTTTGCCCCTGGAGTGAAGAATAGAGAAACTGCCTTTGACCATCTCTCTTATACACAAAATTGACAAAGGAATCACAAAGATTGCAAACTCCGTCAAAAAAAATAATTGTTTTTTCCGGCATAGTAGAGCTTTCCCAGTCCATTCTCCCTGAAATTTCACAAAAAAGCAAAACCCCTTATTATGCCGGTCCGGTTTGAATTCTGAGATTTTTCAGATAAAAGAAGGATTACACCCTCCATTAAGAGAAGAGAGGGCTAACTTTATGTCGTTGGAAAAATGCAAAACTCAAATCAGAGCGGCATAAAATAATTCACTTTAAAGATTTTTAAGTCCTTTTATACCCTCCGTTTTGAAATTTTCCGGCTCTTCATAAGAAAAAATACTTACACCCTCCATTAAAGGAAGAAAGGGGCTAAAAGTTCAGACATGCGTTTTGCCACAGAGCGACCTTCGGTCGCATCTGTGTCAAAGCCGAACTCACTTTTAGCCCCTTTCTTCCTTTAATGGAGGGCTAACTTTATATAAATGAAAAAACCGAAAAACTCAAACCGGATTGGTATATAAAGAGCTTATGTTTCTTAAATAAAAACCGAAATCAAACACGATCAATATAATTATAACCTTTTCTCAGCGGGGAAAATAATCTAACCTTCAAAAAAGCTTTGTAAGAGAACTTCATTCCTTCAATTAAGTTTTGAGGTTAAGAAGGGTTCGGACTATGAAATTAAAAAAGATTTTGACCCAATTTCCGAATTTTCATCAATGGGTCAAAGACAGGAAATTGGATCCCGGTCATCTGTCCCTGCTTACAGAATTTTCAGATATACAAAAACTTCAGCCTCTTTTGACCTGGATCAACAAAAACAACCCCACCCACTCTAAAGGACTTCAAATTTTGGAGATGGCGGGAGAATTGTTACTTATGGGAACTTCCCTGGATACCATCTTTGATGCCGCACAAAATCCGGAGGAGCTATTAAAACAACTTAAAAAATTACGCTATCCACTCACTTCTAAACAAGAAGAACAAAAAACCAAAAGAGTCCAAAATCTTCCCTGGCCCCGGCAAATGAAAGGCCGTTGGATTCGTCAAAATGATAAAACCGGTCTGGAAATTCAATTTCAATGTTTTTCTATGAAAGAGTTTAAGCAAAAAATCCAAAATTTACAGCATATCGCCGATCAAATGGAAGAAGAGGAGCCTGATCTGTGGAATTCTTAAGAAGGAAGCTATTCTTCCTTTTCATTTAAACTCTGAAAGAGTATATATTGAATAAATGAAACCAAACTCATCAAAAGAAAAAAATGAGACCTTTAGATCATTTTGAAAAAATTTATATTGAATCCTCCGCTTTAGAAACAGAAACAGCCAGGCGGGCCTTTTCTCTTTTTCCAAAGGAAAAAATACATGTTGTAAACGATTTTTCTTTTCAAAAAGGAGCCTTGTCACCGAAACAAATAAAACAAAGTAAAAAGGTTTTACTTCTCAAAAATTTTAAAGGTTCTTTTTTTAAAAGATGTCCCGGAGCCAGACCTAAACTTCTTTGTTGCAATTATTATGTTTTAAATCTTGGGCAAAACTGTGAAATGGATTGCTCCTATTGTTATCTTCAATCCTTTATAAATTTTCCGGCTGTGGTAATTTATGCAAATATAGAAAAGGCTTTAGAGGAACTCAGGCAGATTAAAACTTCTTATTCAAATCAGTATATCCGCATAGGCACCGGGGAACAGACGGACAGCCTTAGTCTGGATGATATCAGTCTTTATTCTCAAAAATTGGTTTCCTTTTTTAAGTCCTGCCCTAACTGGCAACTGGAATTTAAAACAAAATCTCACAATACAAAAAACTTTGAAGACTTGGATCATTCGGGCAATGTTACAGTGAGCTGGTCTGTTAACCCGGAAGAAATTGTATCTCAGGAAGAACATGGCACCAGTTCACTGGCGGAGCGGCTTTCCGCAGCCCACAGAGTGATGGGAAAAGGCTTCCCTGTTTCCTTTCATATTGATCCCATGATTTATCATCCTGATTGGAAATGGAATTATGGAAAAATGATTCGTGAAATAACCGAGCGGTTTCATCCTGAAAAAGTCAATCATATTTCCATAGGAGCCTTAAGATTTCCACAAACTCAAAGAGCTATTATGAGAAAACGCTTTTCCATGGAAAGCCTTGTCTGCCGAGGAGAATTTTTTAAAGGAAAGGATGGTAAACTTCGTTATGACAGCTCCCTTCGGCAGGAGATGTTTCAGTTTGTATTTCAATCCCTCAAAAAACATAGCCCTAAATGGAATGTTTTTCTCTGCATGGAAACACCGGAAAACTGGCTGAATGTAATGAAAAACGCTCCTGTAAAAATTCCTACTCTCCGAAAGGACTTTAACCTCTCCATCACCCGAACACTTCGGTAATTGCTTAAAAAGCTATCTAATCCAGCATGAATTTTAAGTTTTTTAGAAGAAAGAAAGATTACACCCTTGGCTAACTTCATGTCAGTGAAAAATCTAAAAGTTCAAAACAGAGGAGTATAAATTTAATGCGTGAGACCTAAAATACAAGCAGTATAACTTATTCCCAAATAAAAAAATCCCTTAAGATTGCCAGGACTTCCAATAGGATTTCACTTCCAGGGAAGAAAGGTTTTCTGTCCATTTTAAAGGGTGCTTTGAATCCAACATGACAGCCCACTCATTCGTGTGGGTTTTCCCCTTAATGGCTTGTATAGCCTTGGGATGAGGGCCATGGGGAAACCCCGCCGGGTGAAGACTCATCATCCCGGCCCGCAAATTATCCCGACTGAAAAAGTCCCCTTTATGATAAAAAAGCACTTCATCATAATCCGTGTTTTGATGATAGAAAGGAATTTTTAAGGCATCCTCATCTTGCTCTAAGGGACGAGGCAAAAAACTGCAAATGATAAAATCATTGGTCATAAAGGTGGTATGAACGCTGGGGGGCAAATGCACACGATGACTCATAACGGGCATGATATCTTTCATATCCAAAGCGTAAGGGAACAGATCTCCCTGCCATTCCGTCACATCAAAAATGCAGTCGCTATAAGTAAAATGTGTCACTTCATTTTGACGAAAAACCGCAACTTTTTTAAATTCCAGATTCTGTTCTTTTAAATAATTATGAAGAGCCTTTAAATCCGGCCTCATTAAAGAACTACTGGAATAAAGACCATGCCGACCCAATAACCCTCTATCCGGTTCACGAAAATGACTTTGCAAACTTTCCACAACAAAAAAACCGGAAGGTTTTTTTGGAATAAAGACATGAGTAAAGCATTTGGGAATTAAAATATACTGACCGGCAAAATAGTTTAAAAGGCCATACTCCGTAAGAAGAACTCCCTCCCCTTCATGACAAAAAAAGAGAATATCTCCATCACCACTGCGGAAAGCTGTTTGTGGAGGCTTCTCACACCGGTAAAGATAAATATTCAGAAAATCATTGTAAAGCAGCTTTTCCCAACATTCTTTTCCCTGCATCTTTGGTAAATCAAACAATCGGGGTTTAAGATTTCCCTCAATATGAGTCCATCTTGTACTCGGCTGTTTTCTGATTAAATGGGAGACAGGTCCGTAAAACCCTCCCTGTCCTTGTTCCTCTTCAAATTGATCTTTGGGAATGTTTTTATGAGGTTGTCTCTTTTTCATTTTAAATAACCTCTTTTCATTTGATCTCTTTCTATAGCATCAAACAAAGCTTGAAAATTCCCCTCGCCAAAGCCCTCATGTCCTTCTCTTTGTATAATTTCATAAAAAACAGGTCCTATCGCATTCTGTGTGAAAATCTGAAGCAGATACCCTTCCGCGTCCCCATCCGCTAAAATCTGATTTTCTCTGAGTTGTCCTATATCTTCCTTCACTAAGGGAATCCGATTTTTAAGTTCCTCATAATAGGTGTCCGGAACATCTAAAAACCGCATTTCTTTTTTTCTTAAATCCGAAACAACAGAAATAATATCCCGCGTGTTAAGGGCAATGTGTTGAATCCCCGCGCCCTTATATTCATTTAAAAATTCCTGTATCTGGGATTTTTCCCCTAGCTCATTAGGAGCCGGTTCATTGATGGGGATGGTAATAGTATTACAGGGGGAACGCATCACCTTTGAAACCAGTCCCGTCTGCGCCCCTTTAATGTCAAAGTATCTTCTTTCAGTAAAATTAAAAATCCTTTCATAAAAATCACACCACACTTCCATATCCCCCTGTGACACATTATGGGTCAGATGATCCACAAACAAAAGAGCGGAAGAGACAGAAGGGGTTTTAATAAACTGAAAGTTCTCCTGAAAATGAGAGTCCTTATCCACAAAATAAATCAGAGAGCCTCCTACTCCGTAAATGGCGGGAAAGCTATGACCCTCTCCACCTGGGGCCTTAGCTCCTTGCTGAAGGGCCCATTCCTGGGCCTGTTTTGCATCATTCACCCGAAATCCCAAGGCGCAAACACCGGGGCCGTGAAGCTTGAAAAACTCTTCCGAAAAATGACCTGTTTCTGAATTGATCACAAACCGACACTGCCCCTGTTGAAAAAGGGACACCGCTTTTGAACGGTGATGAGCCACTTCCTCAAAACCAAGCCTTGAAAAAAGAGCTTTTAACTTCTCCGTGGAAGGGGATGCGTATTCAATAAAATCAATTCCGTTTAAATCAACTGGATTTTTCATTGTGACTTTTCAGCTTATATTTTAAAGGGGGTTTTTGACAAGAGTTTTTCATCATATATTCACCTATTTTTGAAATCCTCAAATGACAAATCCGTTGGCACAACTGTCTAAAAATAATTATACGGGTCCGGTTTGAGTTTTGCGGGTTTTCAGATGAAAGAAGAATTACACCCTCCCTTAAGTGAAGAAAGGGGACCAAAAGTTCAAACATGCGTTTTGCCGCAGAGCTGGCGTACCGCCGCTCTGCGCTCAAAGCCGAACTCACTTTTGGTCCCCTTTCTTCACTTAAGGGAGGGCTAACTCCATGTAAATGGAAAACCGCAAAACTCAAACCGAATTGGTATAAATAAATCTTATAAGGTCATTTGTGATATATGCTTTACATATGGTACCTTTCTTAAAGATGAAGAATCCTATAAATTTTTTAACGGTTTTATGCCTCTGTCTTTTTTCAATAGGCAATTGTCGTCATTCACCGCCTCCATTAACAAAAGATCGTGTTCAGGAAATTTCACAAAAGCCTGCTCAAAACGATGAAAATTTAATTCCCGGAACTTTTGAGGGTTGTGTTTTTGTGCCGGCTACGGATTTCTTTCAAAAACTGATGGTGGGCTTTAAGATAACAGGAGAAGCCTGCTCCGCAACTGTTCATCAGGACAATACTATTAGCGTTGATTTTTTAGGAAGCATCACTACAAAAGTATTCAGTACAAGCACGAAAGATATTCGTACGGATGTTTTTATTGGAGAGTTAGGCAACAATCAGGTTCTGATTGTGCAACACCATCAAGGGAAAGCGGTGTCAGTAACACAAACTATTTATGACGACAATGGCACTGTTGTTTATGGCAAATTTGGAGAAGGAGACTACATTAAAGAATGCCATCTTTTGAAGTTTCAACTCAATGCCTGCTCGTAACCACCATCTCAATACCAAACAAACAGTAAAAAATAATGCCTCTATTTTATAGTGCTTTTTATCAGTTCTATTCCTTTTTCTGATAGTTTTTTCTGCCTCGCCTTTGTACATATTTGAGGCGCTCTCCCAAAAACTCAACCTGAAGGAGCATGGAAATGTTACCCTAAGCTGCCCTTATAATAAGGGAACTGGAACCCTGCCTTTTTTACAGTCTTAAATGTAAATCTTGAAATCCAGGCTTTTCTATTGCCTTCTTTAGGCTGTTGATTGTTACCCAATCAACCTCAAAAAAGCTGAAAACGCCTTTTTTTATCATGATTAACGAAATCATTTCAATCTATAAGGTTCTAAATGAAAATTTTTCACTCCGGGCGGTTCTACTATTGTTTTTTTTATCTTTATGGGTTACATAGTTTCCAGTTTAAGTATGGATAGGTGATTTATGCTAAATAAATGGTTTCGACTCATTATAATTTCCTTTTTATTAATTGGTCTTTCGGCTTTTTCAGACGAAGAAAATTGTGAAGGTGGTTTTTCTACAAAAGAATTACCGCTTCATTTAGCAGTAACACCTATAGAATATTTTATTCCTTTTGCTAAACCAGAAGCGCTTAAAAGAATGGGAATCTTTCTTGTTGGAGATTTGGTCGCAACAACCAAAGAAGAACTCTCAATAATCTTCCTTGAAGTTACAGGTGGTTCTGGAAGTGAAGTGATTCAAAAAATTGAAGAAAAACTTGCAAAACATGACCTTCGCTTAGGTATGTATAAAGACTGGCCGCCAAAAGGATCTCAGATTCAAAATTTAACTCCTCTCCTTCCTATCTTAACAAGATCTTTTAGAATACCGGGCCATTATGAAGAAAGAATACCGAGTCCTTATCAAAAAATTCTTATTGAGGCAAATATCCTCTACATTGGAGACTTGGTCTCAAAAACAAGACATGAATTGAGAAGAATATTTAGGGCAGCAAGACGACCGAGTGTCGGAGAGGGAGGTAGAATAGGAAATGTAATTAGTTCCATTGAACGGTTTCTTGCTGAAAATGATTTACAACTAAATATGAACATTTACTGGCCAAAAGAGAGACAGCAGGTGGAAGCGTTGGTTACGCAATGGAACCCCACTGAAACGGAACGGCCAATTTTATATAACTCTTTAAGAGTATTAAACCTCCAAGAATCTCTAATAAACACCCTTACAAGTAAAGTCGGCCTCTATATTGGAGATTTGGTCTCAAAAACTCAAAATGAACTCTTGGATTCTGGAATTGATGAGAATTCAGTTAAAGAAATTAAGAAAGCGCTGGCTAAAAAAAGTTTATACCTGGGCATGGGCATTAACTGGTCATCATTAAATAGACAGAAAGCCTTTAAAGCTTTATCCCCCGTCAAAGATTTTGATTAAAGACCCCTATCGCTAAATTTTTAACAGTCTTTAAGTGAAAATTTTTCACTTTAGGCTATTTTTATTGTTTTTTTTCGCTTTATTAGTTATAAAAAATCCCTTCTCTTCTTTATCTATTAGGAACAGGATTCTTATGTTGAATAAATGTTTTCAGAGCATTGTATTTTGCTTTTTATTAAACAACTCTGTTGTTTCTTTTTCAGATGAATGTAAAGCGGGTTTTTCTACGAAAGCATTTCCGAACTTTTTAGTGATGCCTATAGAAAGACTCAGTCTTTTCCCTTATGAACATAGAGCTAAAATGACACTTGAATTAAGGGAAAATCTTAAAAAGGCCGGAATTGTTTACCTTGGAGACTTGATCGCAAAAACTCCGGAAGAGGTTTTGGAGATTTTAGGACTCAAAGAATCCGCACTCCCTCTAATAAACAAAAAACTCACCCAATGGGGTCTGGAATTAGGCATGAACATTGACTGGCCTGAAGAGAGACAGCAAGTGGAAACGATGGTTAATATATTAAACCCAAAACTACAGCTTTTTCCAATTTTCACCTACTCCATAAAAAGACTTCATTTTTCCTCCATGAGCCATCATGAACGAATCATAAAAGCTCTTAAAACGAAGAGTATCTTTTATATTGGAGATCTCGTCGGAAACACTCCTGACGAACTCCTGAGAATTCCCGGAATTGGAAAAGCTTCGGTTGAGGAAATTGAACGAGCGCTGGCTGAAGAAAACTTACACTTAGGCATGAACATTAACTGGCCCAAGGACAGACAGCAAGTGGAAACAATGGTTATACAATGGAACCCCGGCGATCTTGAACAACCGGTTTTATATGACTTCCTGGATATATTAAACCTTTCCTCCCCACTGATACATACCTTAAAAAAAGCGGGAATTATCTATATTGGAGACCTTGTTGGAAAAACCCCGGCGGAGATTTTAAAAATCACAGGGATTGAACAGGCAGAACTCGCTGAAATTGAGCAAAAACTTTCGGAAAAGGGCTTTCATTTAAATATGAATATTATCTGGCCAGCCAATAGAGAACGATTGGATAAAATAGCTGAGAAACGAAAAAAAGAGGGGCCTCTTACACTTCAAGTCCCTCCCCGTTTTTTGATAAATCTTATAGACGATTTCATATTTTCTAATAAAATCAAAGAAATCCTAAAAAACAATAATGTCCTCTACATGGGGGATTTAGTTAGAAAAACACCAGAAGAGATCTTAAAAATCGTAGGGATTGAACAAGCAGAACTCGCTGAAATTGAGATTCTGCTTAAAAACTGGGAACTGGAGTTAGGCATGAATATCATCTGGCCAACTGAAAGAGAGCAAGTGGAAGCGCTTGTTAAAAAAGCGCTGAATTCCCAACAATGGCCGCCTTTCTTTCTTCTCTTTCATCAAGCTCCCAAAAAACAGATCAAAAATTAATTTTTTGCCCAATCTATACTAATCGTCTTTGAAAATTTGCGGTTTTTATTTAAGAGACATAAGCCCTTTATAACAGACTATAGGGGTCAAAAATGAGCACGAATTTGACACAAGTGCGGCTGTAAGTCGCGCTAAAGCAAAACGCAGGGCTGAATCAGCTGTTATAAAGGGTGTAAGTATTTTTTCTTATGAAGAACTGGAAATTTTCAAACCGGAGGAGTATAAATGAACAAACCGGAGCGCGCTTTTCTCTTACAGTTCCACTTCCTTCCTTGAAAATTAAAAATCTGAAAGTAATCCTGGAAAAGTCAATAATTGGCACGCTTCGCTAATCCTTTTTTTTCATGAAGCGCTTGCTCAAAACAGCAGTATGTTACGCACTTTGTCCAAACCCCATAAAGCCCTTAAGACTTGTGTCTGGTTATTAAAAACAATAGGGCAAGCTTTCCCAACCTTTTATTATCACTGGATTTTTTATCTTTAGGCCACAAATAAAATCCCAGCGCCGAAAAACAAAAGTCCTGTTCTTTCAATGGTTTGGAATTGACGGATTTTTATTAAACCTTTACATTATCTTTACAAATTCTAAAAGAAACAGGTTGAAGTAAGTATTCCAAAGCAGGAATAAAACCCGGAGTTACAAAATTTCAAACAGCAAAAAGAAAACCTATTTTTCAAATAAGGAGAACCGCACAATATGAACCCTTTAAGTGATGTGGCTTCCGAAGCAGCTGAAGAATTAACAGAACATTCGCCGTCCTCCTTTCCAAATGAAACTTCTCCCTTAGAATCTGAAAATACGGAAACAGAAAACGGCCCAAAAATCATGCGGGTCAAAAAACGGGACAACAGTTTTGAACCGGTTAATGTAAACAAAATCATCAATGTGGTTTTAGCCTGTTCTTCCAACTTAAAAGAGGTGGACCCTATGCGAGTGGCCACCAAGGTCATTAGCGGACTTTACGATGGCGCCTCCACTAAAGAGTTGGATCAGCTCTGCATTCAAACAGCCTCTCTTCTTATTTCAGAAGATCCGGATTACTCCAAACTTTCCGCCCGTCTTCTTTCCAGGTATATTGATGAAGAAGTTCAAAACCAGAACATAAACAATTTTTTCAGTTCCATTAAGCACGGATATAAAAAGGGCCTTATTCATAAAGAACGATATGACTTTATTAGAGAACATAAAGAAGCCCTGAATATTATTATAGATAAATCCCGCACAAAAAAATTTGAATACTTTGGCCTTAGAACCATTTATGATCGATATCTTTTAAAAGACCCGGACTCACGACAGGTTATAGAAACGCCCCAATACTTTTTCCTCCGAGTGGCTTGCGGTTTAGCCGATACCTTTAAATCCGCCAAGGAGTTTTATGATTTGATTTCCAGTTTGGATTATATGCCAAGCTCTCCCACTTTATTTA
This sequence comes from Bdellovibrionales bacterium, assembly GCA_026713205.1. Lineage (GTDB taxonomy): Bacteria > Bdellovibrionota > Bdellovibrionia > Bdellovibrionales > UBA1609 > JACOND01. The sequence goes on along the minus strand of JAPOOY010000132.1, from coordinate 4,790 downwards.
ATTCCGCTTCTTTACGGCCACAGCTATCCTCCTGTTACATTTTGGATTCTCCAAGAGATGACCTGGCCGCCATTTATGACAAATACAAAGATGTGGCCTTGCTTTCTAAATTTGCCGGAGGCATCGGGCTGTCCTTTTCAAAAATCCGAAGTCGCGGATCTCTTATTCGGGGAACAAATGGAAATTCCAATGGAATAATCCCTTTCTTAAAAACTCTTGATTCCTCCGTAGCGGCTGTTAATCAGGGAGGACGCCGAAAGGGAGCCGCCTGCATTTATCTGGAAACCTGGCATGCTGATATAGAAGCTTTTCTGGAATTAAGGGAAAACACGGGAGACGAACAGCAACGAACTCATAACCTGAATCTCGCCAACTGGATACCGGATCTTTTTATGAAAAGAGTGGAAAAAAACGAAAATTGGTCCCTTTTTGATCCTAAAACAGTCCCTGAATTAGCGGATACCTACGGAGAAGAATTTGAGCGTCACTATCTACGGGCGGAAGAAGAGAGGCTGGCTATTAAAACTCTCCCGGCGCGAAGCCTTTACAGCCGTATGATGAAAACCCTGGCGGAAACAGGCAACGGCTGGATGAACTTTAAAGATCGCAGTAACAAAAAAGGAAACCAAACCTTAAATCCGGAAAATGTGATTCATCTCTCCAACCTCTGCACAGAAATTTTGGAAATCACTTCCGACAGGGAGACGGCTGTTTGCAATTTGGGATCTATAAATATCGGTAACTATTATGATGAGTCCTCAAAGGACCTGGATTGGAAGCACCTGGCCCGCAATGTGAAAATTGCCTGTACTTTTTTAGATAAGGTGGTGGATGTGAATTTTTATCCCATTGCCACGGCAAAAAAGTCCAATCGGCTTTGGCGGCCCGTAGGATTGGGGCTGATGGGCCTGCAAGATCTCTTTTTTAAAATGGAAATTCCTTTTGAAAGCAGCCAAGCCCTTAAATTAACCGCGAAAATTCAGGAAGAGATTTATTATCACGCCCTTTCCGCCTCTTGCGAATTAGCTGAACAACAAGGCCCCCATGAAAGCTTTAAAGAGACACGAGCCAGTCAGGGACAGCTTCAGTTTGATTTATGGAATAGGGAGCCGGAAAATGAAGAGCGATGGAATAAATTAAAAGAACGAATTAAAAAGTTTGGACTGAGAAATTCTCTGCTTATTGCCGTTGCTCCCACAGCCACTATTGCCTCCATTGTCGGCGCCTATGAAGCTATTGAACCCCAACTTTCCAATTTGTTTAAAAGAGAAACCCTCTCAGGGGAATTCCTTCAAATTAACAAATACCTCATTCGTAGTTTAAAAAAGCAAAACCTCTGGACATCCTCTGTTCAGGAGCAGCTCAAATCCTCCAATGGTTCTATACAAAATATCCCTGAAATTCCAAGAGATATTAAAAAAGTATTTAAGACGGTTTGGGAGATTCCTCAAAAAACTCTGATTGACATGGCTGTGGCTCGGGGGCCTTTTATTGATCAAAGCCAGTCTTTGAATCTGTTTGTGGAAAGCCCCACTATTAACAAGCTTTCCAGCATGTATATGTATGCCTGGAAACAGGGGGTGAAAACCACTTATTATCTGCGATCCCGACCTGCCACAGATATTGCCAAAGTGACGGTGGCTAATGGGAATGGCGGCATTTCCCCCTCAGTCAACGCACAAAATCTGGAAAATCCGGAAATTTGTGAAGCCTGTCAGTAGAAAATCACAGAAAACCTGTTTATAGAATCCAAATATACCGGGTGCGGTTTGAGTTTTGCGGTTTTTCACTCTCATAAAGTTAGCCCTCCCTTAAGCGAAGAGGGGGTGTAATCCTTCCATCATCTGAAAAACCGAAAAACTCAAGCCAAAGGAACACAGGACTCCAATCTCTTCTGTTTTTATAAAAATCGCACTGAGTTAAAAGTTGCAAAAACAGGAGAGAACAGAGGAAATGAAAAATACCGTTAGGCCTGACATTTGGACCTGGCTGAAAGCCGAGAAAATCCGGCGAAGCGTAAGATTCGCAACACAGGGAGCAAAGCAGGGAGTAACCTGATTAAAACAGGGAGGAGTGATTTATGATTTTAGATCCCGGGATGGAATTGACCTTAAGACCTATGAAGTACCCTGTCTTCTATGAAATGTATAAAAGTGGAATTAAAAACACTTGGACTGTTGATGAAGTGGATTTCTCCTCAGATGTTGTGGATCTTCATACAAAACTCACTCCTAATGAAGCCTTTTTAATTCATCGCCTTGTGACCTTTTTCGCCACGGGAGACACCATTGTGGGAAATAACCTGGTATTAAACCTGTACCGGCATATTAACTCTCCTGAAGCCCGGATGTATTTAGGTCGGCAGCTCTATGAAGAGATGCTTCATGTTCAATTTTATCTCACACTTTTAGACACTTACATTCCGGATCCCACCGAAAGAGCTAAAGCTTTTTCTGCTGTTAACGAAATTCCCTCTATTAAGAAAAAAGCGGATTTCAGTTATAAATGGATTGATTCCATATATGATCTTCATCAGCTTAATACCCGTGAAGACAGAAAAAAGTTTTTACGAAATTTGATCTGTTTTGCCGGTACTATTGAAGGCCTGTTTTTCTTTGCCGCCTTTGCCTATGTGTATTTTCTACGATCCAAAGGGCTTTTAAATGGACTGGCCAGCGGAACAAACTGGGTTTTTCGGGATGAAAGCTGTCATATTGATTTTGCTTTCCAGGTGATTGATATCATCCGCGAGGAAGAGCCTTATCTTTTTGACGCTCATTTAAATGAGACCATCATTGCCATGTTTCATGAAGCCATTGACTGTGAAATGTCCTTTAGCGCGGAAATTTTAAATCGGGGAGTGGGTGGACTGAGTTTAAAAGACATGAAGTCCTATTTGGAGTTTATTGCCGATCAAAGACTGGAAAGACTGAACATCCCCTCCCAATTTCGATCCAAAAACCCCTTTTCTTTCATGGAACTTCAGGATACCCAGGAGCATACTAACTTCTTTGAAAGACGGGTCACAGCTTATCAAAAAGGCATCACCGGGGAAGTGACTTTTGATGAGACCTTTTAAATACGGTATAAGACGAACAACCACAGCAACATAAAAGACTCTGAATTTATAACTTATAGAGCTTCCGCTAATAAAGAGAGCTCATTTATAGCCGTTATCATCTCCCTGCCGTGAAAAACACTCAAACCGAAGAAATTTGCTATAAAATTACCGTTCCAAAAGAGCAAGGGAACTTTCGGTTGGATCAGTTCTTAGGAGAGCAGGGTCTCTTTAAAAATCGCTCGCAAGCCTTAAAAGCCATTAAACAAAATAAAGTCCTTTTAAAAGAAAAACCTCTGAAACCCTCTTTCCAACTCAAAGGTGGAGATGTTTTAACGATATATCTTCCGGCAAAGCTCCCTGAAGAAAATTTAACCTCTTATGACTTTCCCGTGCCTTGTTTGCATGAGGATGAGGATATTTTAGTGGTGAACAAACCGGCAGGATTGGTGACTCATCCAGCTCCCGGCCATAAATCAGATACACTTATCAATGCTCTCTTTCAAAAGAAGAATCTTTCTCCTGGAAGTCACCCTCTCCGGCCTGGCTTGGTTCATCGTTTGGATAAGGACACAAGCGGTCTTTTGGTTTTAGCAAAAAATAAATTTTCTGAAGAAAATCTTATAGGACAATTTAAAACACGAACCATTGAAAGAATATATTGGGGCATCACCCTGAAGCCGTTTCATCAATCAAAGGGTAAAATAGAAAGTTATTTAACCCGTCATCCAAAGAATAGAAAGCGATTTATCTCTCTTCCGGCGGCCTCCGCTTCTGATGGAAAAAAAGCTATTACCAATTACCGGATTTTAAAACAACATGACAGCGGACTCACATGGATGGAATATTCATTGGAAACAGGACGAACTCATCAAATCCGTGTTCACAGCGTCTTTTTAAATTGTCCTCTTGTTGGTGATAACATTTATGGCCGCGCAAAATGGAAAAATCTTCACAGCAAAAAGCTCCAAAATCTCTGCAAAACTCTTAATCGTGTGGCGCTTCATGCCCATACCCTTCGTTTCCACCATCCCAGAACAGGGAAACCTCTGTCTTTTACCTCCCCCTGGCCAAACGATCTTCTCCCTCTGTTAAAACATTTAAATTTTATGTAACTTTTTAATAGCGCTTTGGCTTAGAATTTCAAGTTTTAAAATAAAAAATCTGAAAACTTAAACCCGATCAGGATAACAAAAAAAGCCGCCGGAAAATCCGACGGCTATTAAATTAAAGTTGGCATCGCGCTACTCTTCCATAGGTTGTCCTACAGTACCATCGCCGCTGGTGAGCTTAACTTCTGTGTTCGGGACGGGAACAGGTGTACCCTCACCGCTATTGACACCAACAATCTTTTATAAATTTAATCTGTTTTAGTTTTTCTTTCATATTCTCATTTATCAAATCACATAAAAACTCTTACAAGTTTTTTCATTTCTAAAGAACCTTGTCACCAATTCAAATCATTCCCGACATTCAAAAGAATTGTCACTTGGAAAACTTACGACCTATTAGTACGGATAAGCTCAACACATTACTATGCTTACACGCTCCGCCTATCAACCTCCTGGTCTCGAAGGGGTCTTTAAAGCCTAAAAGGCTTGGGAAAACTTATCTTAAGTCTGGCTTCCCACTTAGATGCTTTCAGCGGTTATCCATTCCGAACATAGCTACCCTGCGGTGCCACTGGCGTGACAACAGGTTCACCAGAGGTTCGTCCCTCCCGGTCCTCTCG
>JAPOOY010000135.1 GCA_026713205.1 Bdellovibrionales bacterium | reverse complement strand
TGAAGTGGGAACAATGAATTGTTTGGCTTGTCTTATACTTAATATTGATTCGGTTTGAAGTTTTCAGTTTTTCAGATGGAAGAAAGGTGACACCCTCCCTTAAGAGAATAGGGGGTCAAAAGTTCAAACATGCGTTTTGCCACAGAGCAGGCGTCCCGCCGCTCTGTGCTCAAAGCCGAACTCACTTTTGACCCCCTATTCTCTTAAGGGAGGGCCACTTTTAAGTAGAAAACCGAAAATTTCAAATACGATCGGTATAAATCGTGGAAAAATAACTATACGCTCGTGTTTGAAGTTTTCGGTTTTTATTTAAGAGACATAAGCCCTGTGTAAGTATTTTTTCTTATGAAGAACCGGAAATTTTCAAACCGGAGGAGTAATAAGTATAAGCAGAGACCCTGTTTAAAGCTGCATACGACGAACATCCTGACCCAATCGATCCATTCTCTTAATTGTGATGGAAGTGCTCTGAAGTTTCTTATTTCCGGACTGTTTTATTTTTGTTTCCAAAACCACCATTTCATCCTCTCTGATTTCAAAAATAACTCCATTTTTTCCAATCTTATCCCCCCTTAACAAAGTGTAAAAAGCTCCATCCGGAAGCTTAATAAGAGCTTTAGGGGATTCTGTTGTACGCCATATAATTCCTTTCAAATCAATTTGCTGAAGGGAGAACATTTCCGGAGGAGTGGGGGGTTTGATAACCTCCTCCACAACCGGCCCCTGTAATCGCAATCGCGCTTTAATGGGATCTTCAAAAGGATCCCTCCGATCAAGGGGATCGTAGATATAAGGAGACATATAGGACTCCACTTCAACGAGGGCTTCATCCACATCCTCCACTTCAACAGGTTTTTGATTTTGTTCTTCCTGTTTTTTAGAGGGAGCGGCCTGAGAAGAAGAGGATGGAGATGCCGCCTTGGAGGAGGACTGCTGATCTGAAAAAGTATCTTTTAATACTTTTCCTGTTTCCTGTAAAAAACCTTCTGCGGCTTCACCGATTGTTTTTTGTGGAATATCCTTTGCAAAATCCGGAGGTTTTCGAGCGGACTCATCCGAAAGAACAGGAGTTAAAAACTGAACGGCAAAGAAAAAAGCCAGAGAACAAGCCACCCCTCCAACAACAAGGTGTTGAACAAAGGATGAGAGATTCTTTAAGGAAAATCGGCGGCTTTGGTCCATCTTATCCTTCCTTTTTTTCATCTTCTTTTTCCTCTTCCTCTCTATACCTGTAAGCATACACCGTCATGGAGGCCGAAATCCACTGATCATCCTCACCACTTGAAATAGATAAGTTAATATCATTCACAACCAATATCTTTTTTTGAGCGGTTAATCGTGACAAAAACAGTAAAACCTGGGAAAAGGAACCCGCAACACGCACATGCACTTTAAGAGCATTATAAAACTCCCCGTCTTGCATCCCTTGATCCGCTTTATCCTCTATATTAATTCCAGCGTTTTTCGCTTCACGAGTTAAGAAATGAAATACATCAATGGCCGTGTATTCATTGGGAATATAGGATAAAAAATACTGGATGGCGCGAGCTTCTTTTTCCACGGCCTTTTTATAATTTACCAATCGGGTTATTTCGTCTTTCTGTTTACTGATTTTCTGATCCACAGCCTTTATCTGTGTATGAACTTCCGCTGTTTGCTTCTTTACCAAAGAGCCGTCATTATAAAAAGTAAAATAATATACACCTGTAAAAAAACCCCCTAAAGTAATAATCTGCACCGCCCCCATTAAAGCTATATTGGAAAGAAACTGAATCATAAATCCGCCCTTATACTAAATCTTACCCGAACCAATCGCCCTGTTTTCTTCACATCCTGAGTACTAAACTGGATGGTGTTTCTCTGCACAACATCCTGTAAATGAGCTAAAAAACTATTCACACTTTCCTCATTGAGACTTTCTCCATCAATAGTAATACTATTTTTGTCCTGATTCTTTGTAACACTTAAACCTGTAAGCCAAACAGATTCAGGAATTACAGACTGAACCTGATCCAAAAATTTTGGAATAACCAATCGGGCATGAGCCAGCCCTTTCAAGAGACCTTTTTTATTCTCATACTCCTTAGCCTGTTTCTTTAAATAATCAAAACTCTCTATTTTCTTTTGCAACTGAGCTGATTCGCCGCGCTTTGAAGACAAAATGGATTCCACTCTCTGTTTTTCCTTTTCCAATAAGGTGATGTTATATATCTCATAAACTTTTAATCCAAAAGGAATTGAGGCAACCAATAGCAGTTTAACGGAAAACTTAACGAAAAACTTTGCATCCAACTCAGAAAAATCCATCTGCCCCAGAACGGATCTTATGTCTGTCGCCGCCAGGGATTTTCCAAAAGCGCTTTTCTCAAATGAATCTTCTTCATTCATTGCAGTGACAGAAGAAACTTTCGTATTTTTTAAATTAAATTTGATCATGGATTCACTATCCTTAAAGAAAGACCGAACCCCACCGCAATATAGGGACGCAGTTGCTCCTCTTGCGATTTTAAATGAGGCGCTAAAGGCACTTTTTGAAAGGGATTAAGTGTTGTAAAGGGAATGGAAAAAGTCTTCTCCAAAGCAGCGGAAAGCCCTTTTGTCAAACTTCCACCTCCTGTTAAAAACATCTCTGATACCCTGTCATCCGGAAAAAAATTAGTGTAAAACTCATAACTGGCCTGCAATTCTTCACAAAAACCGGGATGAAGTTTTTCAATGATCGTTAACACTTCCTGAGCCTTTGGATCTGTGTCGCTGGAAGCGGCTCTCTTTAAATCCTCCGCTTCCTTAAAGCTCACTCCCAAACTGTCTTGTATTTGCTGTGTATAAAATGCCGCTCCCACAGGAATACTTCTGGCAAATACCACCTGTCCGCGACAAACCCCAACCAAACTGGTGCTGCTTGCGCCTACCTCACAAATCATAAAACTTTTATCCGGATGATGACCATAACTATATTCAAAAGCGTTAGCCAAAGCAAACATATTCCCATCCAAAATATTACATTCCAATTGAGCTTCTGAAAATACACTCACATATTCCGCAACTGTTTTTTTTAAAATAGCCACAAACAAGATAGGAATGGTTTCCGGATCAGAATTCTCTCCCCTTAAAATTTCATAATCCAAATCCATCTCAGCAATATCATAAGGGATGTATTGTTCCGCCTCAAAAGGAAGATGTTCCGGTATTAAGCTCTCCTCCATCTTAGGAATATTTATTTTCTTTGTAATCATTCCCTTGGCCGCAATGCCCGCAACAACATTTGTTTTTTTGCCAAAACCCAACTCCACAACAGATCGCACTAAAAATTTGGAGAGTTTGTCCAGGCTTAAAATCTTTCCAGCCTGAAAACTGCCTTCCGGTGTGGGCTGGATAGCAACCTCCCGAATCTGATAGGTTTCATCCTTTAATTGAACCAAATCAATAAATTTTGTATATTGAGATCCAATATCCACGGCAAAATAATATGAGGAATTTTGTTTTTTGAACAAGTTGAACACAGTAACTCAGCCTCCCTTGTCTCTGGAAAATCCTGTCTATTATTAAAACCGATAACCCTTAGTGTTGTCAAATATAGACTCTTCCTGTTTTGAGTTTTGAAAGCCTCTGTTATGGTGGTCCGGTTTGAAATTTGCAGTTTTTCAGATGACAGAAGAATTACACCCTCCATTAAGAGAAGAGAGGGGAGAAGGCAAAAAATTCCAATAGGAGCTTTACAAAAAAAGCCTATTCCTCCGGTTTGAATCTTTCCGGTTTTTCAGATGACAGAAGAATTACACCCTCCATTAAGAGAAGAGAGGGGTCAAAAGTTCAAACATGCGTTTTGCCACAGAGCGAC
>JAPOOY010000103.1 GCA_026713205.1 Bdellovibrionales bacterium | reverse complement strand
GTCGCTCTGTGGCAAAACGCATGTTTGAATTTTTGACCCCTATAGGCTGTTATAAAGGGCTTATGTCTCTTAAATAAAAACCGGACCGGAATAACTTATTTGATTTCCTGATGAACTGTTCGGCGATTTAAAAAAGAATTGTATTTTTTCTTCTTTAATCTTTCCGGATGATTCTGACTGTTTTTTGTAGTGGTGTAGCGGGAAGGGGGCTTTCCCTCTTTCCGAGCCTCTGTACATTCCAAAGTAACGATTTTAACACCTTTTTTCTTTTTTGCCATGAAGAGCTTATACTGAAAAAATCCACAGATTTCAACACTTGGTTTAGGTGTTGGAAAATCTTCCAGCTGATTCTGATGCACAGCAATATTATCTCCAGCCCTGCTAAGAGATTCCAAAGGAAATCCATATTGCATCATGATAAAAGTTCTGCTTTCAAAACAAAAAAAAATGTGCTGAAATTCCAAATTGTTGCCTCATTAAAATCACAGTGTAGGGGGAAGTCATGTTTAGCATCAGTGAATATATTTGGATGGATGGAGCCGCACCTACCCAAAAACTCCGATCCAAAGCCCGTATCTTACAGTTAAAGCCGTTTAGGGATTTAACTGTGGAGGATTTTCCGGAATGGGGATTTGATGGCTCTTCCACCTACCAGGCTCCGGGAGATAAATCAGATTTAACCTTAAAGCCTATTCGTTTTGTTAAAGATCCTTTACGGGGGGAAGGGCATTATCTTGTTTTATGCGAGGTTTTTAACCCGGATGGCTCTCCTCACTCCACGAATACCCGGGCGGAACTAAGAAGAGTTCTGGACGCGGGCGCTGACAAAGAGGAGCCCTGGTTTGGAGTGGAGCAGGAGTACACTCTATTTAAAGATCGCACCCCTTTAGGCTGGCCGGATAAGGGTTATCCTGCACCTCAAGGGCCTTTTTACTGTGGGATTGGAGCGGATGAGGTTTTTGGACGGGAACTGGTGGATGAGCATCTGGAATGCTGTGTAGCTGCGGGAATTATGATTTTTGGGGTCAATGCGGAAGTGATGCCCGGGCAATGGGAATTTCAAATCGGTTTCCGAAATGTGGCGGGAGAATCAGCGGATCCCCTTACAACCTCTGATCATGTCTGGCTGGCTCGTTATCTTTTATATCGCCTGGGAGAGGATTATAAAATAACAGCCACCCTGGACAACAAGCCCGTGGAAGGGAACTGGAATGGAGCCGGTCAACACACCAATTTTTCCATAAAATCCATGAGAGACCCAAAAACCGGAAAAGATGTTATAGAAAAATCTATCCAGCTTTTAGCCAAAAAACACAGCGAACATATTAAGATTTATGGACATAAACTTGCCGATCGGCTGACAGGTCTTCATGAAACCTGCCATATTGATGACTTCAAATATGGAGTGGCAGACCGTGGAGCTTCCATTAGAATCCCTCTCCATGTTTCCAAAAAGGGTTATGGTTACCTGGAAGATCGCCGACCTGGAGCCAATGCGGATCCTTATCAGGTGTCCGGGCAAATTTTAAAGACCATTTGTGAAATCGGATAGCTCCCTTGTCTCCGTCATAAAAGAAATTGTTTCAAAATAAAACAGGGATATTTCAGGGGTGTTGGCTGCCCATAAATTTTCAGGAAAAACCAACATTTTTCCTTCCACTCTTATCTTGACCCCGCTCTATTTAAGGTTTTAAAACTAAACAGCTTTTGATAAGGTCTTTTTAAGGGCCTAAATAAAACCCCATTTCCGCCCATGTGGCTCAGGGGTAGAGCACACCCTTGGTAAGGGTGGGGTCGTGAGTTCGAATCTCGCCATGGGCACCAAAGAAAACTAGGGTATTGACTTTCAATGAAAAATCCGCATACCTTGTATATGGTTTAAAAAATTAAGGAGGATCCATGTCCAAAGAAACCTTTCAGAGAAATAAAGAACATGTCAATGTGGGAACCGTTGGCCATGTGGACCACGGGAAAACCACTCTGACTGCAGCTATCACGGCTGTTTTAGCAAAAAAGGGTGGAGCCGAAGTTATGAAATATGACCAGATTGACAATGCTCCTGAAGAAAAAGCCCGTGGAATAACCATTGCCACTTCCCATGTGGAATATGAAACAGAAAACCGACATTACGCCCATGTGGCCTGCCCCGGCCATGCGGACTATGTAAAAAATATGATTACAGGTGCCGCTCAGATGGATGGAGCCATTCTTGTTGTTTCCGCGGCGGACGGCCCCATGCCTCAAACCCGTGAACACATTCTGCTGGCCAGACAAGTGGGTGTTCCCGCCATCGTTGTGTTTCTCAATAAATGTGACCAGGTGGATGACAAGGAACTATTGGATCTTGTGGAAATGGAAGTTCGTGAACTTCTCACGGAATATAAATTTCCGGGAGATGAAATTCCCATTGTGAAAGGTTCCGCCTTAAAAGCTTTAGAGGGAGACGCGGAATCTGAAAAAGCCATCCTGGAACTTATGAGCAAAGTGGATGAATACATTCCTTGTCCGAAAAGAGATGTGGACAAACCTTTTTTAATGCCTATTGAAGATGTGTTTTCTATCTCCGGCCGGGGAACTGTCACAACAGGCCGTGTGGAAAGAGGTGTCATCCAAACAGGCAAGGAAGTGGAGATTGTGGGTATCCGTGAAACAAAAAAAACAGTGGTAACGGGAATTGAAATGTTCCGCAAACAATTGGATGAAGGGCGCGCAGGAGATAATGCAGGTCTTCTTCTCAGAGGAATTGAAAAGGATGATGTGGAAAGAGGGCAGGTTTTGGCTGTTCCCGGAACAATCACCCCTCATAAAAAATTTAAATGCGAATGTTATATTCTTAAGAAAGAAGAGGGGGGAAGACACACTCCTTTTTATAAGGGGTATCGCCCTCAATTTTACTTCCGAACAACGGATGTCACAGGCTCTGTTGAGCTTCCTAAAGGGGCGGAAATGGTTATGCCCGGAGATAATGTGAACCTGGAAGTGGAGCTTATGTCTCCTATTGCAATGGAAAAGGGAGTACGCTTTGCCGTTCGGGAAGGTGGACGAACTGTGGGCGCCGGTGTGGTTTCTGAAATTATCTCTTAAACTGAAAGACAGAAAACACACTTAAAAAAAAAGAACGACCAAAGAGAGAGGCTTTTTCCTCTCTCTTTTTATGTGAAAGAAAGTTTGAATTTTTAAGTCCCTATAAATCTGATTCTCCTTTATTCAGATTAAGGAAATAAAAGATTCAAACCGAAGGAATAAACTACAGGGCAGTAGCTCAATTGGTAGAGCAACGGATTCCAAATCCGTAGGTTGCGGGTTCAAGTCCTGTCTGCCCTGCCATGAACAGCACGCTTTTTAAAATCCTATTGTTTAACATTTCAGGAAATGTCGGGTTATTTCAAGTCCTTGTATTTCCTGAGTTTTCAGGCAATCACCATTTCACTGTGTTTATGTCCGGGTATTTCCCGATACTTCAATCTGTGGCTACATGGGGCTACATATTTGGCTACATGGATTTTGAGGGCTGGCCGGAGGCTTCTTTGGTGGATGAAAAAATGATTTTAGGCAGAGGAAATAAATAGGCCATGTTGTCAGTGTGTTGTCTCATTTATTTATTGTTAATAAGAAAGGTCTATTTAAAGGCTTATTTTCTTTGTAGTAAGGAATAAGATATAACTATATGATTTTAGTTGATTTTTCTATCTCCAAAAATTTAGCACTAACAAGCTACTAACAAAAAAATGCCTTTACTAACAGCCTACTAATAAAATTTTGACTTTACTAACAAACCCTAATAAACTAAAAAACTACTAAAAAAGGAGGTTTTTGTGAAAGAAAACCTTTTCAATCCAAATTCAGTTGTTAAACCTCAATTATTTGCTGGCCGTGTTAATCAAGTGTTCCATGTTGTCCGAAAAATGTCTCAAGTCCGAAGTAAAATGCCCTCAAACTTTATTATTTCTGGAGAGCGAGGTATAGGGAAAACAGCTTTAGCTAAGCTAATAATGTTTATTTCTCAACAAAAAAACAAAAAGTTGGAAAATCTAAATTTTTTAACAACTTATTATACTGTAGAAAAAGATCAATCTTTTCGTTCTGTTCTTCAATCCTCTCTTAATTTATTAACAGATCAACTTCCCAAGTCAGCCATAGACAGACTTAGCTCCCATTTAGGCAATTTCTTTAAAGGAGGTAAGTTTTCACTTGGAGCTTTTGGTGTTAAAGCAGAAATGGATAAAATTTCAGAAAGGTTTCCTGAGGATGATATGTACCTTAAAGATCAAGCTATATCTATACTCACAAATATTCTTAAGGGAATAGAAGAGGATAAATTAAAACCAGAAAAAAATAATGCTCCTCGAGATGGAGTTCTTATTGTTTTAGATGAAATTCACAATGTTAGAAATATTGATGGCGTTGCTCAAATTTTAAGAAGTGTCATAACCACTTTGGATATGAATGGACACGGAAATATTGCTTTTTTAATTATCAGTTATCCTGAAGCAATTAAAAAGTTTTTTAAAGGTGATCCTTCAGCTAAAAGAAGTTTTGATATGTTGCCTTTGGGAATAATGCCGGATAATGAAGCTCAAGAAATATTAACCAAGGGTTTTGATCAAGCTCAAATTAAATATGATAAACAAATCATTAGCAATAACATAAATAAATCGGGAGGATATCCACATTCTATTCAAGTCTTAGGTCACAATTTGGTTGAAATTGACAATGATAATTATATTGATCAGGACGATTGGACAAAAGCTATAAAGCAAACAGCTCTGGAGCTTCAACATAAAGATTTTTCAAATCTCTATAGTTTCAATGGAAAAGTTAGACAAAGGGAAGAATTGTTAAATATTTTAGCGTTAATGCCAAGACCAGTATCAAAATCTAATTTAGCAAAAGAATTTAATAAAAAAAATAAAAATATATATGCTAGCTCCTGTTTGCCTGAATTAAAAAAAATAGGAGCTATAAAGGAAGAGCCAGAAACAGGTTTGCTTTCTTTACAGTCTCATCTGTTTAAGTCAGCTATCAGTTTACATATAGCCTCTCAGTCAGATGAAAAAAAATTACGATCGGAATGGTATCAAGTATATAAAAAACTGTTAGAGAAAAAATAATTGAAAAAGATGATATTTCTGATGCAGAATTAGATAGAATATTTAGAATAACCTTCACACAAGAAAGAAGATGAATAAATTTTACAATCCAAGCAAACAATTTCTGAACTGAAAGATAATCTAAGGACAAAGGTGTATTAGACCCCTTTTTAGGCAGTGGCACAACTTCCAAAGCAGCGGCAGATTTAAAGAGAAACAGTGTAGGATATGAAATCATGCCGGAAATTTCTGAATCAGCAGTCAACAATTTAAAAAATTATCAGAACAGATTATTTGCTTAACTGAAATAGACAAGAAAAATAAAATTCTGGACTTCCAACATGAGGCTATTGAAAAAGAAAAGGAGAAATGCTGTGAGGATATTTCAGAGGATAGTGATTTATCCATTTCTTCAAAATAATTTTAGGAAACCTGCAACTTACAATCTGGAATAATTTTTTCCAGCAGTTCATACAGGCGATCAATCGTGAAATGTTCTATTCTGTATTTGACAATCCAATTCACTCTGGAACGATCGACTTTTAATTGCCTGGCTAATTCCGCCTGAGTTATATTCTCTTTTTTTATGTAGGCAACAAACATTTTACAAAGTTCATATTTGACTTTGTCAATTTTGGGAGCATCCAAAGGAGTAATTTGTATAAAGTCGTCATCCGTAAGTTCACTTAAAACCTTTTTGATGTCCTTTGTTTTTGGATACCTCATTTGACCCTCCTATCTCTATAAGCGGTGATAACACCAACATATAAACAACCTTTTTCCAAAAGCCATACCAATTTATAATATAGCCCTTCCATTTTTAAAATGGTGGCGAAGTACGAAAAGCCATCAAACTCCTTTTCAGAATAAAATATTCCTCCATCCAATTGCCTAACCATCTTTTTTATCAAATCATCGCTGATATGGTCTGCATGTTTATCCACATGAGGGTCAATAATCAGCTTTTTTATAATCTTTCCATTTACTGTTATTGGGTCTATGCTGTATTCACGCCTCACTAAAATATGACTTTAATATGTGTTATAAAATTTTGCAACACTTAATTTGCATTACCATAAAAAACTGTGCGTGATTTTTGCGTGATCTTCCGGGTATCAGCACTTGAGCGGTTATCAGCGGGACGCAAGAGTGGGTTTTCGTTGGGTTTTTAGCCTATTTGCCTGTTTTGAAACCACCTTCTTCAGTCCTGTCTGCCCTGCCATCTGGGATTGGTCCATACCGGAGACATAGGTTTTGATTTATTTTAGCGGTTTGAAAATCTCTGCTAAGAAAGAAAAATAATAACGATCTTTCCCCAATACAGGAGGCGATTGCTTCAAAAGATTCTTCTTTAGAATCTGAAGAAGGACCAAATGTTTTTTCATTACCCTATTCTTCACAAGATGTGATTGTACAATCATCAGGGAAACGCATCCCGGATCAAAACAGAGGTTTAGCATACAAAACCTTTCAGTCTGTTGTTGGCTCCTATAACTGGCCAAATGCAATAAAATGTGGATATACTTTTAAGAAATTTTCTGAAGTGCAAAAAATAAAAGAAGCGCTGGGTTTATAAAAAGGTAGAGGTAATATACCAATCGTGTTTGAAATTTTCCTGTTTTTATTTAAGAGACTGACTTCTTGTGAGATCAGTTTGAATTTTCAAGTGTTTTTTCCGGGCGATTTTCCGGAGAAGCTACAGCCGCTTCGTCAGAAGAGCGATTCTTTTCTTCTTCGGCCTTAACAGCAGCTTCTTCTTTTCTCCGTTTCCACTCTTCATACAGCCTGGCATGATAATCTTCCCGGATTTGCTTTTGAAGGTCATCAGCCACAGGATCGGAATAACTGTAAGGATCCTCTGTGCCAGTCTCATCTTTCCATTGAGGCTGGACGCTGGGATAAGCGGTTTCAGGCTGTTCCTCTCCTTGTTCTTCATCTCCCCATAATACTTCAGCATACTGAAAATCCTGTTGAGAAAATTGAGCCGGAACCCGATTACTTATATTGCTCCACCAGTTTAAGGCTGTAAAAGCCATTAAAACCACAACAAAAATGAGGGCGCTTATTAAAAACCAAAGAGTTTGCCACTTGGCAAGTAAGGGCTTGAGCATCTTTAATTTTATCGGAAAAAAAGAACTTTTTCTTTAATGCCTCTCTGAGCCGAAAAAGAATTTTCAGGCTTTACAATGAATTTTATAAAGCTTCACCAATTCTTTGAATGTATCACACATCCTTCAAAAGACTTTTCAGAGAAGCAAAACCAAACTGAACGAGAATATTGAGAGCCTCTTTTTCATGACTGAGGTTAAGGCGGGCTGTCGTTTTCGCCAGTAACTCCCGGGTTTTTTCATCCAGAAAAACTGTGGGGGACGAAGAGGGAGGGGTTGGAGTAGATGAAGGCACAGAATCCCTCTCCGTACATAATGACAGTCCCTGATTCGGGGTTTCATCCGGTTTCTGTAATGTTGCCGAATCATTGACGCATAGCTTTTTCAATTCCTCAGGGAATCTTTTCTTTTCCAGCCGTTTTCTATTTTTAAAGTTAAGATAAAGCTGAACAGCCACATCCACATTTTGTATTTGTTTCGCCCAGTCTTCTTTTTGATCTTTCAGCCAATGCAGGGCTTCCTGAGCGGTTTGCTTTGTATAAGAGGAAGGAATAAAAGGCATTCCTAAAAAATAAATAGATATTTAAACAAATGTCCAAACTTTTATTGGAGGAATTTTTTTTACACGCATTTATCCACAGTTTTATTCATTGACAAAGGAAGTTAAATTTTCTTTAGTTGTATTATGAAGTGGAGTGAGTTATTTTCCCTGAGAATCTCAGAGCTTGTATTAAATCAACTCCAAAAAGAAAAGGAAATAACCCTTCATAAAGAGGCAGAAACTTTAAGAAGCCGTATTTCCCATTTAATCAGTCAAAATTTTGAACAGGAAAAGGCGCTGGACCAAGAAGTCCAGGCTTTCATGGATGATTTGGAAAAGCAGGGTCATTCTTTTGAACGATATAAAATGTTTCCCCTGTTAAAGAAAAAACTGGCAAAAGACAAAGGAATTATTTTATGAAAGAGCTTTCTCCTGACCGGCAAAGCTATTTGACGCGCCTTATTGTTGATGAACTCTTGAAAAGCCAAGCTGTTTCTGACTCCTCTTCCGGAGACATGGTGTTCAAAGCTGTTAAAAAAGCGCTGTCTCTATTTGTTACAGAATGGAGAGAAGTGGATCAACTGGCTCAAAAAAAGATTTCCGGTATTAAAAGAAATGTAGTCCCCGGAAGCTCTGAATGGGAAGTGTTATACAGTCAATATATTGAAGAACTTTTTCAGAAAAAGAGTTTTTTGTTTGTAAAGGACAACTAAATCTCCTTCCTTAAACCTTAGATTTGAAGTAGGAGTGATTGTAAATCAGTCTATAGAAAAATGCATACCTGAACTTTTGGACCCGTGGAAAAATCTCTTAAACTTCCCCGCCTTCAGGAAGGAAATTTATTTTTATCTTAGCAGAAAACTCAATCCCGATTGATGTAAAAACAGTTTAAATAAATATTTGACCGGATTAAAAATGCCTTTCATAAGAATAATAAAACCCCCTTTGTACACTGTCCTATAAATTTACAATGTTTATTTATTTGTTAAAATCATACTTAACCTGTTTGAATTGCAAATTTAGCCGGATTCTCGCCTCCACCTTAATAACAAAGGAACAGGGAAAACCAAGCAGGATTCGTATAAACTTATAGGACAGTGTACTGGTAAAAAATATTTATAACCTGAGATTTTAAATGAACAAAGAACCTGCTTCCTCTAATAAACCAACTTTCAACAAGAACCCCTCACACCCCTTGTTTATCTATGTTCACATTCCCTATTGTGAAAAACGCTGTACTTATTGTGATTTTACGATCTTTGAAAAGGATAAGGCTTTGCCTTCTTCAGAATATATTTCCCTCTTAAAACAGGAAATTTCAAATAAAAAGAAATTTTTTAAAGAGTTCCGGGTGGAAACTATTTATTTCGGAGGAGGAACTCCCAGTTTAATTCCATCGGAGGAATTGACACAAATTATTCAGGAAATTAAATCCTGTTTTTTTGTTTCTCCAACAGTAGAAATTACCTTAGAGGTTAATCCGGGAAATTTAACTAAAGAAAGCTTCCGTCAGTACCAAGCCTATGGAGTTAATCGGTTTAGCCTGGGAGTACAGACTTTTAATTCCTGGTTTTTAAAAGAAAGCGGGCGATCTCATGGAGTGAAGGACTCTCTCCGTGATCTTACTTTTTTTCAGGAAAATCATCTCAACTTTTCCGTTGATTTAATGTTTGGACTCCCCCATCAAACCTTATCAAAATTGAAGAAAGACTTAAAAACCGTATCCTCCTTTTGTCCTCCTCACATAAGCCTTTACAATTTAACAGTTCCAAAAAACCATACTCTTTCTAACAATAGAGCAACAGAAACCACTCAAGCTGAAATGTTCCAGCTCATTAAACAAATTTTAAAGAAAAAAGGACTCAAAAAATATGAGCTTTCCAACTTTGCCAGAGAGGGATTTCACTCCAGACATAATTCCGCTTACTGGAATGGCAGTTCCTTTCTTGGACTGGGAGTGAGCGCTCATTCCTATTTATCTCCTCTCTACACCTTCCCCGGATTTTCAAAAAACCGACCCTACGGCCTCCGGTTTTGGAACTCCAGGAGCTTATCCATTTACAAGGAACAGGCTTTAGCGCCCTGTTCTCAATCACCCATTGACAACCTGCCGCTTAAACAAACGGAATCTTTAAAACTTCATGAAGCTTTAACAGATTTCTGTCACACACGGCTCAGAACAACAAAGGGTCTTTCTGAAAAGGAACTCACTCGTTTTTTTCCGGAAAAAGTCTCTGAATTGGTCTTACAGAACCTCTCGCTTCTTACAAAAAATCAATGGTTAAAGCAAAAATACCCCTGGTTCTCCCTCACAGAAAAAGGAGAGGTTTTAAGCAATCAGGTTTTTTTAAATCTCACTTTTTTGGAAAAGAATCTGAGCCAACTCATACAAAAAAGCCCTCTTTCCGAAAGGTTGCCGGACAAATTTAAGGATGCTATAGTATGTGATCAGTAATTGCGGGTGTAGCTCAGCTGGCTAGAGTGCAACCTTGCCAAGGTTGAGGCCGTGGGTTCGAATCCCATCACCCGCTCCATTTGACCAACACTGCTTTTTAAAACCCATGTCATAATTATTTCAGGAAATGTCGGGGTATTTCAAGCCCCCGAGTTTTCTGGCTAATCAGGCAATTTGCATTTCGTCTAACTTATTTCGGGATATTTCCCGATATTTCAAATTTGATCTACACGGATCTACATAAAAATCTACATGGATTTTAGAGCTGGCCGGAGGTTTCTTTGGTGGATAAAAAATAACTCTAAACGATGTAAATTCAAAGTAAACAATAT